>NZ_JCALCX010000080.1:0-3163 GCF_059812565.1 Mycobacterium sp. NGS49
TGCGCTGGCCTGCGTCCTGTACGAATGCCTGACCGGCAGCCCGCCCTATCGTGCCGACAGTGCGACAACGCTGGTGACGGCGCACCTGATGGACCCGGTCCCCCAGGTCAGCGCCGCACGCGCGGGCATCCCGAAGGGTTTCGACGCCGTCATCGCCCGCGGCATGGCCAAGAAACCCGAGGACCGCTACGCCAGCGCCGGCGACTTCGCGCGGGCAGCGCACGACGCGTTGAGCGACCCCGATCAGGACCACGCCGAGGACATCCTGCGGCGCAGCCGCGAATCGACAATGCCCGGCACCGCGGTGACACCGTCGGTGCCCACCGGCAGCCCGCCGCCTCCGCAGTACTCGCCACCTCCCGCCTACGGCGACGCGATCGGCTCCGGCCCGCTGCAGCGGCAAACACCGACTAATGCGCCGTCATGGGCTCCGGCGAGCGGCCCGATCCCGTCGAGCGGCCCGATTCCCGCCCAGGGCCCGCCCACCCAGGCGCCGCAGTACTTCCAGAGCGGCGGCTGGGGCGGCACGCCTCCCGGCACTACGCCGCCCCAGCAACCAGGCGTCCCGCCGGCGTGGAACCAGGGCGGGCCGCCGCCGGGCGGCAAGCGCAATCCGTGGCCCATCATTGCCGGGGTCGCAGCACTGGTCGTGGTGCTCCTCGTCGCCGGCATCGGCATCTGGCTGGTCACCCGGAAGGACGATTCCAAGAAGGCGGACGAGCCGTCGACCACCTCGGTCCCCAGCTCCGGCAGGTCTACCACCGCCAAGAGTTCCCCCGCGACGACCACTCCGGGCGGCGACCCACAGAGCAAGCTGCTGTCGATGCTGCCCTCGGGCTATCCCTCCGGTACGTGCACGACGACAACGCCCAAGCCCAACAGCGTGTGGACCGGCACCGTCGCCATGGTCGACTGCGGGCAGAACACCAATCAGGGTGGTCCAAGCCGCGCGATCTATGGGCTGTTCCCCAATGTCGATGCGCTGAAGCAGGCTTTCAACGACGACATCGCCGCGGTCGAGCTTTCCAACTGCCCCGGGGAAGGGCCGTCGCCCGACGGCTGGCACTACGACCGGGACCCCACGGTCACCGCCGGCATGATCGCTTGCGGCACCTACAAGAACCACCCGAACGTCATCTGGAGCAACGAGGGCAAGCTCATGCTCAGTGACGTTTTCGGTGATCCCGCGACCCTGGAGGACCTGCACAACTGGTGGGCCAAGTACGGCTGACCGGGGCCGACAGGCCGGTCGTCGAATAGCGAACCCACGAGTGCAATGTTCAAGCCGCGCAACGCTTTTGGATCGCAACGATGACCGGGCCGCCGGACTCGCGGGCGGGCGCACAGTTCGGGCCGTACCACCTGAAACGGCTGCTTGGCCGCGGGGGCATGGGCGAGGTCTACGAGGCTGAGCACTCGGTCAAAGGGTGGACCGTGGCTGTCAAGCTGATGTCGGAGACCGTGAGCAGCGACCCGGTATTTCGCGAGCGGATGAAGCGTGAGGCCCGCATCGCGGGGCGACTGCAGGAACCGCACGTGGTACCGATCCACGACTACGGCGAAATCGACGGGCAGATGTTTCTGGAGATGCGCCTCATCGAGGGCACCGACCTGGACGACATGCTCACCCGCTACGGCCCGCTGCCCGCTCCCCGGGCGGTGGCCATCGTCACCCAGATCGCCTCGGCACTCGACGCCGCCCATGCCGCCGGGGTGCTGCACCGTGACGTCAAGCCGCCCAACGTCCTGGTCACCCGCGACAACTTCGCCTATCTGGTCGACTTCGGCATCGCGAGCGCCAACACCGACGAGAAGATCACCCAATTGGGTACGGCGGTGGGCACCTGGAAATACATGGCCCCCGAACGGTTTACCAATGACGCCATTACGCACCGCGCCGACATCTACGCGTTGGCGTGCGTGTTGTTCGAGTGCTTGACCGGGAGCGCGCCCTACCCTTCCGACCACGCCGGCGTGCTGATCAGCGCGCACATGAACAACCCCATCCCGCGACCCAGCGCGG
The DNA here is from genome assembly GCF_059812565.1 of Mycobacterium sp. NGS49. Lineage (NCBI taxonomy): Bacteria > Bacillati > Actinomycetota > Actinomycetes > Mycobacteriales > Mycobacteriaceae > Mycobacterium > Mycobacterium sp. NGS49. The sequence continues at coordinate 2,024 of NZ_JCALCX010000080.1, forward strand.
CAGGACCACACGTTCCAAGGTCCCTGGACGCGGTCATCGCCCGCGGCATGGCCAAGAAACCGGCGGGCCGCTATGCCAGCGCCGGTGAATTGGCCCGGGCAGCGCACCAGGCCCTCAGCCACCCCGACCAGGACTACGCCGCTCAGATCGTGCGCCGCAGCCAGGAGTGCGCCATACCGGACGAATTCATCAACCGTCCACCCCCGCAACCGTTTTCACGTCCCGATCCGGCCCGTCCCGGGCCCGGACGCTCCCCCGCACCGGGTCCGGCCGGGCACCATGCCGGCCCGCCGCGTCCCGGACCATCGCCGGCCGGCCCAGGGCCCGGCCGGCCGCCGGGCCCGCCACTTCAGCCGCCGCCGCAACCGTTGCCCGGGCCGTGGCATCCCGCCAACCCACCCCCGGCGGTGCGCGCCCGCAACCCGTGGCCGATCGTCGCCGGGGTCGCCGGGGTCATCCTGGTCCTCATGCTGGGTGCCCTCGGCATCTGGGCCGCCACCAAACACGACGACCACGCCGGGGCCGACAGATCACGGACCACCACCACCCGGCCGTCCACTGCGACCGGATCGCGGACCACCACAACGGCTCCGCCGTCGTCAAGCGCTCCACCGGTGGCACAGGCCCGGCTGATGGGCCTGCTGCCTTCCGGTTATCCCGCCGGGTCGTGCACGACGGACACCAAGACGATGCCGGGCGCCCTGGTGTCGGTGTCGTGTGGGCAGAACACCGATGCCAACGGCCCGCGGCTGTCGGCCTACGGGCTGTTTCCCGACGTGCCATCGCTGAAGAAGGCCTTTACCGCATTCACCACCACCTTCACCATCCAGCAGTGCCCGGGCGGGAAGGTGTCTCCGGGCAACTGGTGGCACACCCAGGACCCGAAAACGGTCCTGGGCCAGATGGCTTGCGGGATCTACCAGGGCAACGACCCACAGGTGATGTGGAGCAACGAGCAGACCCTGGTGTACTCACTCGTCGGCGGGAAGCAGCAGGTTCCCAATCTCGACCAGCTGTATAAATGGTGGGCCAAACACTCGTGACCCGGTGGCCGTAGCGCTTCGGATGAGTGATGATTCGGGCGGTTTGGTTGGTGTAGCGGAGGCGTGGGATGGATGAGTTGGTGGGGTTGCGGGTGCG
>NZ_JCALCX010000081.1:0-3118 GCF_059812565.1 Mycobacterium sp. NGS49
ATCGACGAAAGTGATGTCGATCGGCCCGATCTCGCTGCTGATCGCGATCGGAATGGAGGTGTCGGGGCCACCGATGAGGGCATTCACCGGTGGCAGGACTCCGGTGAGGGCGGGAATGGAAATGGTGTCGAAGGTGACGCTGAGGTAGGACGAACCCAGGACGCTGACGGTGATCGGCTTGATGGTGAAGGGATTGACGACGACATTCGTGAGGTCGAGATTGATAGGGATATTGACCGGGATTTCCAAATCCATTGCCACGACCGAGAACTCGGGGATGTGGATGCCGGCGTGGAAACCATAGAGGCCTTGGTAGTCACCGCGCCAGAAGAAGCCGTTACTGTAATTTCCGGCGTTCAAGGCCCCGGTGTTGACGTTTCCTGTGTTCGCCAGCCCGGTGTTGTGGTCACCGGCGTTCAAGAAGCCGGTGTTGTAGTTGCCCGAATTGAAGCTACCGGTGTTGGTGCTGCCGGTGTTGTAACTGCCCGTGTTGTAGCTACCGGGATTGGCCAGGCCGGTGTTGGCGGTGCCGGCGCTCAATAAGCCGGTGTTGTAATTGCCTGCGTTCGCGATGCCGGTATTGCCGGTACCCGGATTCCAAAGACCCGAACCGTAGCTGCCGGCGTTGTCGATGCCGTTGTTGCCAGCGCCGGAGTTTCCGATGCCGGTGTTTCCGGTGCCGGAGTTGAACAGGCCGATGTTTCCGGTGCCCGAGTTGAACAGTCCAATGTTTCCACTGCCGGAGTTGAACAACCCGAAGTTGTCGTTGCCCGAATTAAGCGCGCCGAACCCGACCTCGCCGTTGCCATTCAAGCCGATGCCGATGTTGTTGCTGCCGGTGTTGGCGAAGCCGATATTGGCGTCGCCGGTGTTCGCGAATCCGAGGTTGTCGGCGCCGGCATTCCCGAACCCGCGGTTGGAGTCGCCCAGGTTGGCGAAACCGAGGTTGTGTTCGCCGAGGTTTCCGGAGCCGAAATTGCGCCCGCCAAGGTTTCCCAGTCCGACATTGGAATTGCCGATATTGGCGTTGCCGACGTTGCGACTGCCGATGTTCCCGCTGCCGAGGTTGACGTCGCCGACGTTGCCACTGCCGACGTTGAGGTCGCCGTCGTTGGCGAAGCCGATGTTCGAGATCGCGAAGTTGCCGAACAATCCGGCCAGGTCGCTGCCTCTGTTTGCCACGCCGGAGACGTTGGCTGCCTGGGTGAGGTCCAGGGTGCTCGTGTTGAACAGGCCCGACATGGTGTTGCCCAGGTTCGCCATTCCCGACACCAGGTCGCCGACGTTCTTGACGCCCGAGATGCCCGCGCTGCCCGAGCCGAGGTTGAAGAAGCCGGAATTGTTGGTGCCGATGTTGGCAACCCCCGAGGAGCTTCCGGTGCCGGCGTTGAAGAATCCCGACGACGGGACGCTGGTGGAGTTGCCGAATCCGGGGGCGGCCGGAATGTCGATGATCGGTATGGCGATCGGGCCGATGCCGCCCGTCCCGTTGACGGATATTGCCGTGGTCGGCCCGCCGATAGTGGTTTGAATGGCAGGAAGTGAGATCGCAATGTCTCCCAGCGTGATGGGTCCGACGCTCAGCGCTTGCGTCTCTCCGGTACTCAAGATATTGATGTCGGCGGTGTACTCGGGGATGGTGAAGCCCTGGATGGTCAGGGTGCCCAGCGTCGCGCTGATCGGAATGTTGATCGGGATGGTGACGTCCAGCTCGACGGGGATGGCGGTATCGGGGATGGAAATCGTGTAGTTGAAGCCGAACAATCCCTGGTAATCGCCCCGCCACAGCAGCCCGTTGCTGAAATTTCCCGCGATGAACGCCCCGGTGTTGACGTTGCCGGAATTGGCCAGGCCGGTGTTGTAGTTGCCGGTATTCGCCAGACCCGTGTTATACCAACCCGGGTTGAAGCCCAGGGTGTTGAAGCTGCCGGCATTGAAGCTGCCGGAGTTGTAGTGCCCTGCGTTGCCGATGCCGGTGTTGGCATTGCCGGAGTCGAACAAGCCGGTGTTGATGTCGCCGGAGCTGAACAAACCCGTGTTGAGCTGACCACTGTTGCCGATTCCCCAGTTACCACTGCCGGAGTTCCCGATGCCGACGTTCCCGCTGCCGGAGTTGAACAATCCGGTATTGCCGGTACCCGAGTTGAACAACCCGTCGTTGGCACTGCCGGAATTCATTGCGCCGAAGCCGATTTCGCCGTTACCGGTGAGCCCGATACCGATGTTGTTGCTGCCGCTGTTGGCCAAGCCGATGTTGAAGTCGCCGGTGTTGGCAATGCCGCTGTTGGCGTTGCCGGCGTTGCCGAATCCGTGGTTGTCGTCGCCGAAATTTCCCCGGCCGATGTTGTGGTCGCCGAGGTTCCCGGAGCCGAGATTCTGGACGCCGAGGTTGCCGAAACCGGCATTGAGGTTGCCGATGTTTCCGCCGCCGAGATTCAGGTTTCCGATGTTTCCTGCGCCGACGTTGTAGTCACCGACATTGCCCAAGCCCGCATTCAAGGTGCCCACATTCGCCGGGCCCAGGTTGTAGGACGTCGTCCCGGTCACACTGTCGCGGTACAGGCCGGCGAGGTTGGTACCGAAGTTGGCCACACCCGAGACATTGGCGGGGGCGGCGGTGTTGAAGTAGCCCGACACGGTCTCGCCGTAGTTGAGCAGCCCCGACTGCAGTGCGCCGACGTTGCGGTAGCCCGAGACGCCGCCGGAGGAGAAGTTGCGGAAGCCGGAGGTGTCGGCGCCGACGTTGGCAAAGCCGGATGCGGTGCCGGTGCCGGAGTTGAAGAAGCCCGAGGATGGGTTGGTGGTCGAATTTCCGTACCCCGGAGCGCCGCCAATGTCGATGATCGTCCAGGTGGCGGGTCCGAGGCTGGCGGCGGCGGGGATGACGATCACGGTTGAACCGTCCGCGTTGCCGATCTGAATCACCGGTGTGGGACCGGAGGCGTACACGGGCGGAATCGTCAGTGAGTTCACGGTGCCCTCGAGGACGGGGATGGGCCCGAGTGCGGCGGTGGTGCCGAAGGGGATGTCCTCGATGGTGATCCCGTGGTAGACGGTGGTGGTGAAGCTGGCCGTCACGGGGATGTCGACTGGGACGGTGGCGACCAGGTCCAGCGCG
>NZ_JCALCX010000082.1:0-2980 GCF_059812565.1 Mycobacterium sp. NGS49
TTAGGGGACATCGGTCATCCCCGCTGAGCGGACGCAGCCCTGAAACAACGCGATCTCAAACTCGCGGGCCGGTGCGTGCGAGTTCACCACGCCATTCAGCCCGAAGCCCACCCGCCGCGGACCGGCCCAGACCCTTCGGCCCGCAACGCCAACTCCGCATATCTGCCGCCTCGTTACCTGCTATCGAACTGTCGGTGCGGAAACCCCATCTGCGCAGAGATTACCCGGCACCCGCACGTGGTGTGCGTCGCTGCACTACCCGTTGCTACCGCGGCGACCATCTTGGCCCGACGGCCGGCCCGGTCCGCCCAGACCACCGGAACCGCCGTTACCGCCCAATCCGTTCAAGTGCGGCTGGCCCCCATTGCCGCCGTCACCCCCATCTCCGCCGCCGCCCGTGGCGCTGCCGCCGCCGTTCCCCCCGGCGCCGCCGTCGCCGCCATCTGCACCGGCGTCGCCTGCGCCGCCGGCGTCGCCGCCTTCGCCGCCCTTCCCGCCGGCGCCCCCGGTACCGCTGCCGGTCGCGGTTCCGCCCAGCCCACCGCTACCCGCTTTTCCGCCTGATCCTGCCGGGTTACCAGCGTTCCGACCGTCACCGCCGCGGCCACCACCCCCACCGTCGCCGCCGGTGCCTGCGTCACCCCCGCCGTCAGCGCCACCACCGCCTCCGCCGTCACCGCCGAAGCCGCCGAGGCCGCCAGGGCCGACGATGCCGGTATTGCCGCCGCCGCCCCCCAGTCCGCCGCTTCCCCCGGCGCCGCCGTTACCCCCGCCGGTTGCCGAACCGCCGGCCCCGCCGGCACCGCCGTAGCCGGCTAAACCGCCTGCCCCTCGGTTGAACTCGCCGACATCGCCGCCGCGGCCCCCGGCCCCACCGGCGCCACCGGTGCCACCGTCGCCGCCTCCCGCGGCGGCTCCGCCGGCTCCACCCCGTCCGCCGAAACCGCCTTGACCACCCAAAACATTGCTTGTAACGCCGACCCCTGACCCGCCCGCGCCCCCGCTGCCCGCGTTGCCCCCGGTGCCGCCGTTGCCGCCGTCGGTCGCTGCCCCGCCCGCGCCGCCATCACCCCCATCGCCGCCGCGTGCGCCGAAACCGCCCGAGGATGTCACCTGGCCACCGCGGCCCCCGACACCGCCGTCGCCACCTGCCCCGGCGTCGCCACCGCCGCTCGCGGAACCGCCGACGCCGCCCTTCCCGCCGACGCCGCCCGCGCCGCCGCCGTCGCGGTTCACCACGGTGCCGCCTGCACCGCCGCCGCCACCGCCGCCGCCGGAGCCGGCATTGCCGCCGCCCGTCGCCGCACCCCCGGCCCCCCCATTGCCGCCGGCCCCGCCGTCGCCAGAGTCTCCGATTCCGCCCACTCCTCCTTTCCCGCCGCCACCGCCGGTTCCGCCGTCGCCGCCGTCGCCGCCGTCGACGCCGAGGCCGCCCGCCCCGCCGTCACCACCGGCGAAGCCCGGAACTCCAGTTGTGGCGTTGGCGCCGTCGCTGCCCGCGCCGCCATCACCACCCCTGCCGCCGCCGCCGCCGATCCCCGCTGCGCCTGCGCCTCCCCCGGTCCCCCCGGCGCCCGCCCCGCCCCCGGCGCCGGCCGCTCCACCGGCACCGGCGTGACCGCCATCGCCGCCGACGGAGCCCGCCGCGGTACCCGACCCGCCGGCACCGCCATCGCCGCCGCCGCCGCCATTGCCGCCAGTGCCGCCGGTGCCGTTGACGCCACCGCTACCGGTATTCCCCCCGGCGCCACCGGACCCGCCTCGCCCACCGGCGAACCCGGTTCCACCGGTAGCGCCAGTGCCCGCAGCGGCGTCACCGCCGCCACCGCCGTCGGCGCCGGCCCCGCCATCGCCGCCACGCCCACCGACCCCGGCATGGCCCGCTTGGCCGCCGGTGCCCCCGGTGCCGACCGACCCGCCGGTCCCCGCATCCCCACCACGAGCGCCCGCCCCGCCGTTGCCCCCGATACCGCTCCCGCCAGCGCCGTCCCCACCGCCACCGCCGGCACCGCCGGCCCCGCCGGTCCCACCGGACCCGTTGACACCGCCCAGAGTGTTCCCGCCGGCCCCACCACCACCGCCGGCACCACCGGCCCCGCCGCCGAACCCATTCGCTCCCGGGAAGATGCCGTTGCTGCCACGTGCCCCCGCACCCCCGGCTCCGCCGACTCCACCGACCCCGCCGGCCCCGGCCACCCCGCCGGAGCCCCCGCCCCCGGCCGCTCCACCGGCCCCGGCGTTCCCGCCGTCACCGCCGGAACCACCGGAACCGGACAGGACACCAGAGGTCGCCCCAGCCCCACCCGCCCCGCCGGCGCCACCGGCGCCGCCGGTACCACCCGAACCGTTGCTGCCGCCCGGCGTGAACCCGCCTGCACCACCCGCACCACCGGTACCACCGGCCCCGCCGGTCAAGCCATTCAGCGCCAACGCAGTGCCCGATGCCCCGGCCGCACCCGCTCCGCCCACCCCGCCGGCACCACCGTCACCGCCGGCGCCTACCCCGCCGGCCGCGCCCGCCGCGCTGAACCACTGTCCCGCCGCGCCCCCGGCACCACCCACACCCGCCACCCCGCCGGTCCCGCCGCCCCCGCCGTCGCCACCTATGGCACCGCTCACCGAGCCGGCCGCCCCAGCGCCCCCGGCCCCTCCCACCCCGCCGGCACCGCCAAGCCCGCCGGCCCCGCCCGGCCCGAACAACACCGCGCCGCGCCCGCCCGCGCCGCCCTCTCCACCAGCCCCACCCAGCCCGCCCAAGGTGCCCGCAGGGGCCGCGGTCGTGCCCGTATCACCAAGCCCACCGGCGCCACCAGCGCCCCCAGCCCCACCAACCCCACCACCGCCGAACAGACCACCTGCTCCCCCGGCCCCACCCACACCGCCTGCCCCCCCACTACCACCGCCGAGCGCACCCACCGACCCCGCGCCACCAGCCCCGCCACTACCACCAACGCCCCACAACCAGCCGCCAGCCCCCCCC
>NZ_JCALCX010000083.1:0-2980 GCF_059812565.1 Mycobacterium sp. NGS49
CCCACTTGCGATCTCGGTGGAGATGTCCCGTAAGCGGGCACGCAGATAGCCGGCCAGCGCAGCGAGGTTGGGGTAGTCAAACACCACGGTGGCCGGCAGTGTCAGTCCGGTGGTCTGGGCAAGTCGGTTACGCAGTTCCAGAGCTCCCCGGGAGTCCAGTCCGAGATCGGTGAAGGCCCGCTCGGCTTGCACAGCATCCGGTGCGGAGTGGCCGAGCACAGCGGCAATCTGACCACGCAGCTCAGCCAAAAGCAGGGAATCCCAGTCGGCGTCGGACACCGACGCCAGCCGTTGCGGCAACGTAACGGTAGCGGGGGCTGCCGCGCCGGGAAGGCTCACCAGCCGGCTCAACAAGGGCGGCAGCAATCCGATCCGGGCTTGTTTGCGCAGCGCGGCCACATCCAGGCGTGCCGGGACCAGCACCGGCTCGCGACGCGCACAGGCCAGGTCGAACAACTCCAGGAGGTGCTCGGCCGACATCGGCGCCAGCCCCAGCTGCGGCAGCTCGGCCGGCTCTGCCTGTTCGAGCCCAACGGTCGTGTCGCCAGGCGCACCCAACACGCCCCACGCCAACGAGATGGCTGCCAGCCGTTGTCCCTGCCGGTATTGAGCCACTGCGTCCAAGAAAGCGTTGGCCGCCACGTCGCCGGCTTGCCCTGGGCTGCCCAACACGCTGGCGGCCGAGGAGTACAACACAAACGCCGACAGGTCCATCTCGCGGGTCAGCTCGTGCAGGTGCAGCGCGGCATCCAGTCTGGGTACCAGCACCTGTTCGAGCCGCTGAGGGTCGAGCGCCTCGATCGCCTCGTCACTCCGCGCCTCGGGGATGTGAATGACCGCGCCCAGCCGATGCTCATCGGCAATGGTGTCCAACACCGCTGCCAGCTGGGCACGGTCAGCGACGTCGCATGCCGCCGCTTGCACCCGGCAGCCCAGCTCAGTCAGTTCGGCGGTCAACTGCCCGGCGCCGGCCGCAGCCGGACCACGCTGACTGACCAACAGCAGATGCCGCATCCCGTAGTGGGCCACCAGATGCCGAGCCAGCATCATGCCCAAAACCCCGGTGCCCCCGGTGATCAGCACCGTCGCCGCCGGATCGAACACCGACGCCGCCTGCGCTTCGCCGAAGTGTTCTGTCGCCTGCGACAGTCGCGGCGCCAACACCACACCGCGGCGCACCGCCAACCGCGGCTCACCGCGCTGCGCCAACGACGCCGGCACCGCCCGCCACGAAGCCTCACTGCCATCGAGATCAAGCAACATGAACCGGCCCGGATGCTCCAAAACGGCGCTGCGCAACAACCCATCGACCGCCGCAGCAACCAAATCAGGGACCTCATCATCTGCAGCCGCGACCGCCGCCCGGGTCACCACCACCAGCCGCGAACCAACGAAAGCCGGCTCGCTCAGCCAGGCCTCGATCAGCTGCAATGTGTCATACAAACCGGTGCGGGCAGCCGCACCAACCTCACCGGAACCAGCGGCGGCCGGCGCGACGGTGAGCACCACCTCCGGTGCGCCCATCCCGTCTTTGATCGCCGCGGTCAGCGCCCCAAGATCCGGGTAGCGAGTCGCACCATCGGCGATCCCTGGCAGCTGCGCCGGCCCGCCGCGGTCAAGGATCGCCACCTGCGGGACTGCCTTATCGCGAGGGCTTGGGATCGTCACCCAGTCCACCGAGTACAGCCAATGCAGCCGCCGCGCTCCGGCCCGACTCAGCTGGACAGCATCGACTCCCCTGTACTGCAACGAATCCACCGAAAGCACCGGCGTCCCGGACTCATCCACTGCGCGTAACCGCAGCTCCCCGGCATCGTTGGAACGTATCGCCACTCGCAGCGCCGAAGCGCCTCGGGCCAGCAACGACACCCCGCCCCAGGCGAACGACACCGGCAACCCACCGCGCGCCGACTCCTCACCCAACAGATCGGGCGCGGCATGCCATGCGGCGTTGAGTAGTGCCGGATGCAGCCCGAATTCGGCGGCTTCGGCGATATGGTCGGCGTCCAATGCGACCTCGGTAAACAATTCCTGGCCGCGACGCCACGCCGCGCGCGCTCCCTGGAACGCCGGACCGTAGTGAAAGCCGCCAACCCCGGCTGCCTGGTCATAGAGCGACTCAACTGGTACAGCGACCGCTCCTGCCGGCGGCCACGTCGGCAACCACTCGTCAGTCGCCACATCATCGACACTGGCTGCCAGCACACCGCTGAGGTGGTGAACCCATTCGCCCCCCGTATCGCCGTCCTCGGTGGCGACGCGCTGTCCCGCGGAGCTTTCCGGGCGTGAAAACAGCTCGAGCCGGCAGCGGCCGTCCTCCGCCGGGCTGCTGATCAGCAGTTGGAGCGCCACCGCGCCGTGATCGGGCAGCTGCAGCGGCGCCTCGATGATCAGTTCTTCCAGCCGCTGGAAACCGGCCGTAGCGCCGCCGGCCAGCGCTATGTCCACGAACGCCGCGCCCGGCAACAACACCACATCGGCCACCGCGTAGTCGGCCAGCCACGGATGGGTCTCCACAGCTAGGCTCCCGTTGAACAACCACCCCCGGTTGCCACCCAAATACACGCCGGAAGTCAAGAACGGATGCGCTACCGGTGTCAGGCCCGCCGCGGTCAGACTCCCCGCGCTCAGAGCCTTCGATCCCGCCCAATAGCGTTGCCGCTCAAAGGCATACGTGGGCAACCCCACCCGCCGTGGCCGCCACGGCGCCAACACCGCAGCCCAATCCACCCCCACCCCGACCACATGCGCCTCAGCGAGCGAGGTGACAAAGCGCGGCCAGCCACCGTCCTCGCGACGCAGCGAACCCAACACCGCCACCGAGGTGGCATCTCCACCGCTGGCCTGGACCGTCTCGGTCAGCGCCACCGCCAATACCGGATGCGGACCCAACTCGACCAACGCCCGACACCCCTGCTCGATCAACCCGCGAGTGGCCCGCTCGAACTGCACCGGCTCACGCAAATTCCGATACCAATAA
>NZ_JCALCX010000084.1:0-2874 GCF_059812565.1 Mycobacterium sp. NGS49
CTTGACGGGTGTCGGCCATCCTTTCTTGACTGCCGGAGTGCGATTGGGCGGTGAGCGGGGGTGGATGTTCAGCGGTCGGTTGTCGCTAGATACCCATCCTTGGCTGGTCGATCACGCAGTGGCCGGAGTGGTGGTGGTGACAGAGGCAGCGTTTGTGGAGATGGCGCTGGTCGCCGGCGCCAAAGCCGGAGTCCAACGGATAGAAGAACTAGTTATCGAGGCGCCTTTGCTGATGCCTGAGCATGGCGGGGTGACGCTTCAACTGTTGATCGGCGGCCGGGATGAGGACGGTCGCTGCACAGTCGATGTGTATTCACGCCCGGAAGACGCCGCGGGCAACGAGACGGACGATTCGGTGGACGACGGGCCTGCGTGGGTTCGTCATGCCAGCGGTGCGTTGGTTGCGCGCTCGGATGATGTGGGATTTGAGCCATGGTTGCCGGTGTGGCCCCCGGAGGGGGCGGTGCCGGTGGACACCGAAGCGCTTTACGACCAGCTGGCCGCGGTCGGTTTCAATCATGGTCGGGCGTTTCAGGGGGTGCGGGCGCTGTGGCGCCTTGGCGAGGACCTGATTGCTGAGCTCGCTTTGAACGCCGAGGACGTGGGGGAGGCCGCCGGTTTCGGGCTGCATCCGGCACTGTTCGATGCGGCATTGCATCCGATCAACTTCCTGGCCGGAGAGCTGGCGTTGGCGTCCGCCTGGGGAGGCGTGTCGCTGGCGACCCTGGGTGCTTCGGCGTTGCGTGTGGTGATCGGGTCAACCGATACGGGCGGGCTGAGGTTACGGGCGGTGGATGAGTCCGGAGCGCCAGTGCTTTCGGTTGATTTGCTTCGGGTGGCGCCGGTCGATGCCGCCCAATTCGGCCGGGCGGCGACACGGCGTCTGAATTGGCTGCATCGTGTCGGCTGGGTGGCTCTGCACACCCCGCCCGGCGGGGTTGTGCCGCGAGTGGCAGTCCTTGATCGGGACGGGCCAGTGGAGCTGGACGGGATCGGCGGCGACGGTGTGAACCGTTATCCCGATTTGGCGGCGTTGACTGTGGCGATCGGCCAGGGCGGCAGCGCACCCGAGGTGGTGCTCACCGCCGCGCCGATCACCGCCGATGGGGTCGGCGGGCGTGGTGCGGCTGCTCGCGCGGGCTTGTACCAAACACTCGAGCTTGTGCAGGCGTGGCTGCGGGAACCGGCTTTAGCCGAATCACGGTTGGTGCTGGTAAGCCGGTTGGGGGTAGCGGCTGCAGACGACGAGGCACCCAATCTGTCTGCTGCGGCGGTCGATGGGCTACTGCGCAGCGCCGCCTCGGAGCATCCTGGCAGGTTCACGCTGCTCGACGTCGATGACAGCGAGGCCTCTTGGCGGGCTGTGCCGACGGTGCTGTCATTGCGCGATGAGTCGCGGTTGGCGGTACGCGAGGGTGTGGTGTTGGCGCCCCGGTTGGAGCGGCTTACCTCGGACATTGCCGAGGACATTGCCGAGGACATTGCCGAATCGGCGACGGTGTTTGATCCGGCGGCGACGGTGTTGATCACCGGGGGCACCGGGGCTTTAGGGATGGCGTTGGCCCGGCATCTGGCAGTCCGATACGGGTGTGGCCACCTGTTGTTGGTGAGTCGGCGGGGGGCGGTCGGGTCCGAGGAGCTAGTCGCCGATTTGGCCGAGCTGGGTTGCCGGGTGGAGTTGGCGGCCTGCGACGTCGCCGATCGCCACCAGGTGGCGGCGCTGATAGACAGAGTTGCTGGTGAGCGTCGGCTGGGGGCGGTGATTCATGCCGCCGGGGTGCTGGCCGACGGGGTGGTCGAGTCACTCGACCGCCAGCGAGTCGAGCGGGTGTTGGCTCCGAAGCTGGATGGTGCGCTGCACCTGCACGAGCTGACCCGGGATATGGACCTGTCGGCGTTCGTGATGTTTTCCTCGGCTGCTGCTGTGTTGGGCAGCCCCGGGCAAGCCAATTACGCGGCGGCCAACGCGTTTCTGGACGCGTTGGCCCAGTACCGACACCGAGATGGCCTGGCGGCAAATTCGCTGGCGTGGGGCCTGTGGGAGCAGCCCAGCGGAATGACCGGCGAGCTCACCGACACTGATCTGGCGCGGATGCAGAGGCTGGGGTTCGCGGCGATGTCGACCGAGCAGGGATTGGAGTTGTTCGACCTCGCGTGCGCGAGTAGTGAGCCGTTGCTCGTTCCTGGGCGATTGGATTTGGCCGCGCTGCGAGAACAAGCCAGACTGGGATTGCTGCCGCCGTTGCTGAGCAAGCTTGTGCGCCTGCCCGCCGCGGCAGCCCCGGCCACCGCCAAGTTGGCGCAGCTGCTAGCTGCGGCACCCGAGGCGGAATGGGACTTCGCGTTGTTGGCCGAGGTGCGCGCCCAGGTTGCCGCCGTGCTGGGCCACACGTCACCGCAGGCTGTGCAAGCCGACCGGGCGTTCACCGAAATCGGGTTGGACTCATTGGGAGCTGTCGAGCTGCGCAACCGCCTGTCCGAGGTTGCCGGCCTGCGACTACCCTCCACGCTGATCTTCGACTACCCCGACCCGGCCGCGGTTGCGGGCTATCTGCGGAGGTGCCTGCGAGGACCCACCACCGCCGAATCCATCGAGGGCCCCGACCAGGAAATTCATCCGATAAAGCGTCTTAGGCAAGCCGGTGTCGTCGCAACTGCGACAACTGATCGCGACGACGCAGAATACAAGGCCGATATTGCAGGAATGGATCTTGATGATCTCGTCAACACGATATTGAACGAAGTGGATGACCAGTAGATGGGGATTCGGAAATGGTTGACAAATTAGAGGCAGCGGCCGATGCCCTGCGAAAAGCAGTCGTCCAGATTCACAGCCTGAAACAAGAGAATCGGACGATTCGTGCGGCGCTTTCC
>NZ_JCALCX010000085.1:0-2561 GCF_059812565.1 Mycobacterium sp. NGS49
ATAGGGGACATCGGCAAGCGCCTCCTCACCAGCGGGGTAGCCAGTGGGCGTTGCCGGTCCAAAAAGAAAAAAATGGCGTTATCCCGGCAGGATCAGCCTGGCATCGCCGATCTCACTTCCGGCGATGCGGATGGGCATGTGCGCCGTGCTGCCCGAACACCGCTCGCGTGCGATTCGGTCGATACCGCGCCCGTGTATTGCTCTGCCAACCCGGGCAGCGGGGCCGCTGGGCCTCACCCGTCAGCGCCCGGATCACCCGCCTTGCCCACCGGCGTGCCCGACCCGCCCACGCCTCCGGTCCCGCCGGTGCCGCCCGCCCCCGTTAGGTAGGGCTGACCGCCGTCACCGCCGTCGCCACCGTTCCCGCCGGGGCCGGTGGCGCCGCTGCCGCCGTCGCCGCCGTCACCGCCATCACCGCCGTCGGCGCTGTCTGCGCCGCCACCGCCGCTGCCGGCGTCGCCACCCTCACCGCCGCCGCCACCCGCGCCGCCCTTCCCGCCGCCGGCCGCAGCGCCGCCCTTCCCGCCGCCGCCGCCGTCACCTCCTCGCCCGGTAATTTCGCCGGAGCCGAAGCCGCCACCGCCACGCCCGCCGTCACCGCCGCCGCCGCCGGCGCCCGCGTCGCCGCCACTGTCCGCGGCGCCCCCGACACCGCCAATGCCGCCTTTGCCGCCGGATCTGCCGATGCCGCCGCCCAGGCCGGCGTTGCCGCCGTTGCCGCCCTGGCCGCCGCTGCCGCCGGCGCCGCCGTTGCCCCCGCCGATCGCGGCGCCGCCGGCGCCGCCGGTACCCGCTTCGCCACCGAAGCCACCTACCCCCTTGCTCAGGATACCGGTATCGGCGCCGCGGCCGCCGGCGCCGCCGTCACCGCCGGCGCCGCCGTCACCGCCGCCGGTAGCGGCGCCGCCAATCCCGCCCTTCCCACCGAAGCCACCGTCCCCGCCAAGGGCGACGCCGACGCTTGCGGGACCGCCGCCATCCCCGCCCGCGCCTCCGTCGCCGGCGTCGCCACCGTCACCGCCGTCGGTGGCGGCACCGCCTGCGCCGCCATCACCGCCGAAGCCGCCGAAGCCGCCGAACGTGGCGGCGCTTCTGGTCTGGCCGCCGGTGCCGCCGGTGCCTCCGTCACCGCCCGCGCCGCCATTACCACCGCCGGTCGCTGCGCCGCCTGCGCCGCCGGCACCGCCAGCACCACCCGCGCCAGGATTGTCGCCCACGTCCGACGTGACACCTCCCTGGCCGCCCTTGCCACCAGCGCCGCCGCCACCGGCGTTGCCGCCGCCACTGGCGTTCCCGCCGGCCCCGCCGCTGCCCCCGGCACCGCCGTCGCCAGCGTTGTCGTCAGTGCTTTCGCCGCCTTCTCCGCCGTCCCCGCCGCGACCGCCGTCTCCGGCGTTGCCGCCGCCACTGGCGTTCCCGCCGGCCCCGCCGCTGCCCCCAGCCCCGCCGTCGCCAGCGTTGTCGTCAGTGCTGTCGCCGCCTTCTCCGCCGGCCCCGCCGGTGCCGCCGTCGCCGGCGTTTCCGCCCTGAGCGGCGTTCCCGCCCGCCCCGCCGCGACCGCCGGCAAAGCCGGCCTGCCCCTCGCCGATGGTGTCGGCGCCGTTGCTGCCGGTGCCCCCGGCCCCACCGGTGCCGCCGTCGCCACCCGCGCCGGCGGCGCCGACGCCGCCGCCGGTGCCGCCGGTGCCGGCCGCGCCACCGATGCCGGCCGCCCCGCCCGCGCCCGCGTCACCACCGTTGCCGCCGACCGAACCCGCAAGCGTGCCCGAGCCGCCAGCACCACCATTGCCGCCCGTTCCGCCGGTGCCGCCTCTACCGCCGCTGCCATTGACACCGCCGGTGGTGGTGCCACCACCGGCACCGCCGGTGCCCCCGGACCCACCGGCAAACGCCTTACCCCCGTTAGCGCCGGACAACGCGGCAGCACTGGCGCCGGCCGTGCCGGTGCCACCGGTGCCCCCGACACCGCCGGTGCCCCCGGTACCCGCCCCTCCGACCCCGCCGCCGGTGCCACCGGTACCAGCCGCGCCACCAGCCCCGGCAGCGCCACCGATTCCACCGGTCCCACCGTTACCGCCGACCGAACCCGCGAGAGTGCCCGAGCCGCCGGTTCCCCCCACACCCCCGACACCGCCAATGCCGCCTTTGCCGCCGGCGCCGTTGGTACCACCGGCCCCACTGTCGCCACCCGCCCCGCCCACCCCGCCAGCACCGCCGGCGAAACCGGTCCCGCCAAGAGCGGCACTACCCGCCGGCGCATCTACGCCGCGGCTGCCCGCACCGCCCATTCCGCCCTGCCCACCGGTACCACCGACACCCGCGTTACCCGCCGCGCCCCCGGTGCCGCCGGTACCGGCCGCACCACCGGCACCCGCCGCACCACCAGCCCCACCGATCCCGCCGGTGCCGCCGATCGATCCCGCCGCGGTCCCCGACCCGCCCGACCCACCGATACCACCCACCCCACCAGTGCCCCCGGCACCGCCGCTGCCGTTGGTCCCACCAACCCCGCTACCGCCACCCAACCCACCCACCCCACCCACACCGCCGGCAAACCCCGA
>NZ_JCALCX010000086.1:0-2348 GCF_059812565.1 Mycobacterium sp. NGS49
TCAGGCAATCACGCCCGTCGCCGAATGGGAAATACCTGCACGGCATGGACCTAGTCGAAAGAGTTATAGGCAGGCCAAGCCCGCGGCGCGTCTTTGCAGCCCAGAGAAGAAAACTGCCGCGGTACAGATGGTCCGGACCTTGAGGACAAATTGTGTTTGCGCCGGCAGACTTTCGACAACAGCGCCTTGCAAGTGGCATTCGACTCCGCTTCCGACGCGTTACGGGCCACCATCGATCGTCGTGACCGCCTCGATGAGGCGACCGCACAGATGGCCGCTGATTCGGAATTCACCGCGGTCGCCGACCGGTTGCAGTGGTTGCGCGCCATCTCCACTCTCACTTCGTTCGGCTCGGACGTAGAGATCGGTGTCTGGCAGCGCTTCACCGGGCGAACGATCGGCGCCTACGTCGGATTGGTACCCACCGAGTACTAATGGGGTGGCACGCGCTCCCAGGGTGGGCTGACCAAGACGGGCAATGACCATGTCCGGCGGCGGCTCATCGAAGCGGCCTGGCATCACCGCAAGCGCTACCGGCCCGGAGCGCGCCTTCGTCGCCGCTTGGATGGGGCCGACACCTGCCGTGCGAGCGCGCAGTCACGCTGCAAATCGGAGGCCGTACACCCGCTGGGTTCAATTCGACCAGCGCCACAAGCGTCCAGTGATCGCCAACGCCGCGATCGCTCGAGAACTGGCTGGGTGGGCCGGTCGCTGGCCATCATCGACGACTGACACAACCGCAAACGTCCAGATGAAGCCGACGGCGCACGCAAACGTCAGACCGAGCGACCCGCGACCGGTTCTATGAGGAAACATGTTGTCTCACAACAGTTACTCTCGATCCTAGACAAAGTTACTCTCGATCCTAGACAAGCGATCCGCTCACGCCGAAAGTCCCGTCCTGCGGTAATCAACCGACGCGTATCAGACTGACCCAGCGTCGACACGACGCCGCGCAACGACTCATCTGGTGAACGAAGCGGCGGCTGCGCCAACCGTCACGGCCGCGCTTCACCCTGCAATGTTGCCAAACCGGGACCAAATATCAGAACCTGGTCGACTCACAAACGGGGACTCGCCACCGTCGCCGAAGCCAGGCCGCTCTCGGGCGGTTGACCCTGATCGAATTCGAAGCAATCATGACCACACCGGCCAGTCCGGCCGCGTGACCGAAACTGTCACCTATCGGTGCAGCAGACCCACCTAAGCGCTCGGTGACGAATAGGTCTCGGGTCGAAATCAATTGATTGCTAGCCTTTTTGGCCGGGGTTGCCAGTGCCACCAACGGTGCCGTCGGCTCCTGCGACGCCAAAAACGGTCGTTCCGGTGCCGAAGCCGCCACCCGTACCAGAGGAGCCGCCGATTCCACCGGCTCCCCCAGTACCGCCTGGTGAGCTCGTACCGGTAGCGCCTTGCTGACCCCCGAGCACTCCGCTGGAACCGCCGGCGCCAGGGGTTCCACTGACGCCTCCGTTTCCACCATCACCGCCGTTGCCGCCGTTGCCGCCGTTGCCGCCATTGCCGCCTCTGCTGCCTGCGCCGTCGATCCCGACTGATTGTCCTCCATTGCCACCGTTGCCGCCTGCGCCGCCAATGCCTCCGGCGCCTCCGGTACCGCCGATACCGGCGTTGCCGCCTTGGCCACCGTTGCCGATGAGCAGTCCGCCGTCGCCACCAGCACCACCTGCACCGCCGGCACCACCTGCACCGCCGGTACCACCGGTAGCCGCGTTGCCGCCGTCTCCCCCGTCGCCACCGATGGTTGCAATTCGTACAGCCTCGGAATCGCCGCCACTGCCCCCTGCGGCGCCCTGGCCACCCGTTGCCCCAATGCCCCCCGTGCCACCGGTGCCGCCGGCGCCGCCTGACCCACCGTTGCCGATCAATAGGCCGCCGCGACCACCGCTGCCGCCCGCGCCCCCGACTCCCCCCACACCTCCGTCAGCGCCGGTCCCGCCGTCACCGCCATTGCCGCCGCCGCCGCCAATAGCAACGCCGAACCCGGACTCGGCTGACCCTCCGTCGCCGCCCGCACCACCGGCGCCGCCGGCTGCGATCCCGCGGGTGCCGTTACCCCCCTGACCTCCTTCTGCAGTCGAAAACGCAGTGTCATTGGACCCTAGGTCTGCAGCTGCATCGCCCTTGGCAAAGGCGTTCCCGCCGTCGCCGCCCGCGCCGCCGTTGCCGCCGACACCGCCGGTACCTCCACTACCAGCAGCAGCACTACCATTGGCAACTGACGTGGCGTTTCCTCCGCGGCCACCGGTACCGCCGGCAGCGCCCAAACCATCGTCTTGGCCATTGCCGCCTGAAGTGGCAACCGCATCACCGCTGCTGGTGACATTGAT
>NZ_JCALCX010000087.1:0-2327 GCF_059812565.1 Mycobacterium sp. NGS49
GAGTTCGCCCGTCAGCGGGGGTTGGCTGGTGATGGGCGGTGTAAGGCGTTCGCGGCGGCGGCGGATGGGACGGGGTGGGGTGAGGGTGCGGCGGTGGTGGTGTTGGAGCGTCTCAGCGATGCCCAGCGTCATCGGCATCCGGTGTTGGCGCTGATCGCGGGGTCGGCGGTCAATCAGGACGGCGCCTCTAATGGGTTGACGGCGCCCAACGGGCCGGCTCAGCAGCGGGTGATCACCCAAGCCGCGGCTAATGCCGGGATCGGGTTGGCTGAGGTGGATGTGGTGGAGGCTCATGGCACGGGCACCACGTTGGGGGATCCGATCGAAGCCGGGGCGCTGTTAGCCACTTACGGGGCGGCGCGGGATCGGGATCATCCGCTGTGGTTGGGGTCGGTGAAGTCCAATATCGGTCATACCCAGGCCGCGGCGGGGGCGGCGGGGTTGATCAAGATGATCACCGCCCTGAGACACGCGATGGTGCCGCCGACGTTGCATGTGGATGCCCCCAGCCCGCATATCGACTGGTCCAGCGGCACCGTGCAATTAGTCACCGAACCCACGCCGTGGCCGGTGACTGATCATCCCCGCACCGCGGCGGTGTCTTCGTTCGGGATCAGCGGCACCAACGCCCACCTGATCATCCAGCAACCCCCCACCCCGCCACCGGCTCCCACCCCTGAGGACCCCGACCCCCAGGCTGGGGGCACCCCGCCGATGCGGGTGTGGACGGTCTCGGCGCGCACGCCTGCGGCGTTGGGTGCTGCCGCGGCCCGGCTGCATCAGCACCTGCGGGCACACCCCGAGGTGGAGTTGACCGATCTGGCCTACAGTCTGGCCACCACCCGCACCCACCACCCGTACCGGGCCGCGCTGACGGTGCCTGCCGGGGCCGCCGATGCCCGTGCGGAGTTGCTGGCCGCGCTGGCCGCGGTGGCCGCCGATGAACCCCATCCCGGGGTGGCCCGGCATCATTTCCTGGCCCACCGGCGCCCGAAGACGGTGTTCGTGTTCCCCGGCCAGGGCGCTCAGTACCCGGGGATGACCACGGTGTTACGCGAGGGACACCGCGGTTTCGCGGAGGCCCTCGAGCAGGTGTGCGCGGCGTTTGACCCGCACCTGCCGGTGCCGCTGGCCTCGGTGATCTTCGCCCCGGCCGACACCGAGGCAGCCGAGTTGCTCGACAGCACCGCCTACGCCCAGCCCGCGTTGTTCGCGGTCTCGGTGGCCCTGTACCAGGTGCTCACCCAGGCCGGTATCTGCCCGGACTACCTGGTGGGGCATTCGGTGGGAGAACTGGGCGCCGCCCATGTCGCCGGGGTGATGACGCTGGCTGATGCCGCCCGGATAGTCGCTGCCCGCGGCCGGTTGATGCAGGCCTGCCCCCCCGGGGCCATGCTGGCCGTCGCCGCCACCGAAGCCGACCTGCGCCCGTGGCTAGACCAAGACCCCACCCTGGCCCTGGCCGCGGTCAACGGCCCCACCTCGGTGGTGATCTCCGGGCCCGCCGCAGCGCTGGACACCTTCACCACCGCCTGCCACGACGCCGGCTACCGCACCACCGCGCTGCGGGTCAGCCACGCCTTCCACTCCCCCTCGATGGACCCCGCCCTGCCCGAGTTCGCCACCCTGTGCGCCGGCGTGCACTTCCAGCCCCCCACCCTGCCCCTGATCTCCACCCTGACCGGCCACCACGCCCGCACCGAAGACCTCACCGACCCCGACTACTGGACCCGCCAACTCCGCGAACCCGTCCGCTTCCACCACGCCATCACCACCCTGCTCGACCAAGGCCCCCACACCTTCCTCGAACTATCCCCCCACCCCGTACTCGCCCCCGCCCTGACCGACACCCTCACCCACCACACCAGCACCCACACCAGCACCCACACCAGCACCTCCACCGTCCTGACCACCCTGCACCGCGACCACCACGACCTCGACGCCCTGACCACCACCCTGGCCCACCTCCACACCCACGGCCACCCCCCCACCTGGACCACCCTCTACCCCCACGCCCACCCCACCCCCCTACCCACCTACCCCTTCCAACACCACCCCTACTGGACACCGCCCGCGACCCGCGCTGATGTCAGCGCCGCCGGCCTAGACGAACCCGACCACCCACTGCTGGGGGCATGGACCGAACTGGCCGACCAAGACCAACTCATGATCAGCGGACGGCTCTCCAGCGCCACCCACCCCTGGTTAGCCGGCCACCAAATCGGCGACACCGTCATCTTCCCCGGCACCGGATACATCGAGTTACTGATCGCCGCCGGCCAGTACGCCCACTGCCCGGTGATCGACGAACTGGTGCTGCACACCCC
>NZ_JCALCX010000088.1:0-2231 GCF_059812565.1 Mycobacterium sp. NGS49
CCGACTGAGCGTCGCATAGTTCACGCTCGGCGGCGAACGGGGCCTAGAGGCGCTCGATGATTGTGACGTTCGCGGTGCCACCGCCTTCGCACATCGTCTGCAGCCCGTAGCGACCACCGATGCGCTCCAGCGTGTGCAGCATGGTGGTGAACAACTTTGCGCCGGTGGCGCCCAACGGATGTCCGAGCGCGATGGCGCCGCCGTTGGGGTTCACTTTCTCCGGGTCGACCTTGATCTCCTTGAGCCAGGCCATCACAACGGGGGCGAACGCCTCGTTGATCTCGACGGTGTCGATGTCGTCGATGGACAGCCCCGTCTTCTCCAGCGCATACCGGGTGGCGGGGATCGGTCCGGTGAGCATGAACACCGGGTCGGCGCCGCGGGTGCTGATGTGGTGGATGCGGGCACGCGGCGTCAGACCGTGGTCTTTGACGGCCTGCTCGGAAGCGAGCAGCACCGCCGAGGCACCGTCGGAAATCTGGCTGGCCATCGCTGCCGTCAACCGGCCACCCTCGACCAGGGTCTTCAACCCGGCCATCTTCTCCAGTGACGACTCACGCGGACCTTCGTCCACCCGGAAGGGACCGGATTCGGTGTCCACCGTAAGGATCTCGCTGTCGAAGTTGCCGCCCCGGATCGCGGCGAAGGCCCGCTCGTGGCTGGTCAGCGAGTATTGCTCCATTTCCTCACGCGAGAGGTTCCACTTCTCGGCGATCATCTCCGAACCGCGGAACTGTGAAATCTCCTGGTCGCCGTAACGGTGCAGCCATTGCTTGGATTCGTTTGTCGGCGAAGTGAATCCGAACTGTTCACCGACCGTCATCGCCGACGAGATCGGGATCTGGCTCATGTTCTGCATGCCGCCCGCCACGATCAGGTCAGCGGTGCCCGACATGATCGCT
This sequence comes from Mycobacterium sp. NGS49, assembly GCF_059812565.1. Classification (NCBI taxonomy): domain Bacteria; kingdom Bacillati; phylum Actinomycetota; class Actinomycetes; order Mycobacteriales; family Mycobacteriaceae; genus Mycobacterium; species Mycobacterium sp. NGS49. Next base: position 903 of record NZ_JCALCX010000088.1, read on the forward strand.
TGCGCGCCAAAGGAAATCGCTTGTTGGCTGGAGCCGCATTGCCGATCAACGGTGACGCCCGGCACCTCTTCCGGGTAGCCGGCGGCCAACCATGACAGTCGGGCGATGTTTCCCGCCTGCCCGCCGATCGCATCGACGCACCCGGCTATGACGTCGTCAACGGCAGCCGGGTCGACGTCCACCCGGTCCAGCAGTCCACGCCACCCGAGGGCACCCAGGTCGACGGGGTGAATTCCGGCCAGTCCGCCGCCGCGCTTGCCAACCGCGGTACGCACAGCGTCGATGACGTAAGCCTCCGGCATTTCACATTCCTTCTCTTGCGATTCCACCCAGAACGATGGCGAGGTACTTCTGACCCACCTGCTGCGCGGTGAGTGGTCCGCCCGGTTGATACCAGCGCACCGACACCCACGTGGTGTCACGGATGAAGCGATAGACGAGGTCGACGTCCAGGTCGGGCCGGAAGTAACCTTCCTCGATCCCCTGATGAATTAGATCGACCCACATCTTGCGCTGCTGCTTGTTGCGTTCATCGATATAGGAGAATCGCGTCTGCGACGACAGGCGTTGCGCTTCGTCCTGATAGATGACGACTTGGGCGTGCCGATGCTCGATGGCTTCGAACGACGCCATGAACAGGCCCTTCAGTCTTTCTAAGGGGTTGGGTTCGCTGTCCACGATTTCGCGGTACCTCCCGAACAGCCAATCCAGGAATCCGCGCAACAGTTCGTCGACCATCTCCTCTTTGGAGGCGAAGTGGTGGTAGAGACTGCCCGACAAGATGCCGGCACCGTCGGCGATGTCGCGCACGGTGGTGGCACGCAGACCGCGCTCGGCGAACATCACCGCGGCGAGTTCCAGTAACTCGTCTCGGCGACTGTTAGCCTGACCTGCCACCCGTTCCACTCGCTAAGCGTATCAACCAAGCGCTTGCTCGGCCAGCTGCAGGCGGCCGGTACCGCGCCTCGGCTTTTTGCAACCGCACCGCGGTCGATCACGAGCCCGCGTGGTCTGACGAGCCGGCTGGCAACTGTGAGACACCGCTCAATGTCGCGGAACGCCCACTCCACGCGGAAATCGGGAAACTTTTAGCAAAACGGAAACAAGCGAACAACAGCGTCGTATCGTTCTCGCGTCGGGTTTGCTCGTCACGGGCGACGGGGTCAATGGAGGTCAGCGCTGTGAACTTTTCGGTTCTTCCACCAGAAGTCAACTCTTTACGGATGTACCTCGGCGCTGGGTCGGCGCCCATGCTCGACGCGTCGGTGGCGTGGTCGGGGCTGTCCGAGGAACTGGGTTCGGCAGCGGACTCCTTCTCGTCGGTGACCT
>NZ_JCALCX010000089.1:0-1960 GCF_059812565.1 Mycobacterium sp. NGS49
GAGAATCAATACATTTCACCATCCCGAAAAGCTCTTCGCGCCCGAGGACGACGAACCCGGCTGAACATGCTTGCATTGCGCCGCTCACCTGGCATCCTGAACGGATGGCAGGCAAGGAGTTGGACCCCATCCGGGCCAAGAGCGCTCTGGCGGTAATCCGGCAGCATCCCGGGATTGCACTCTTCGCGGTGTCCCCGCTGATCGCGCTGGTGGCCGTCACCTGGTACTTTGCCGGCGCCGGCTGGGGCGTCGTGCTGGCCTTGGTGCTGCTCGTTGCCGGCGGGGCGCTCGTTCTCCGCAGACGCTGACGCCACCGGCATGCGTTCGTGGTGGGGCTGGGGCACGCTCGAACAGGCCCTCACAGAGCAGGAGACGAAAGATCTGGTGGCGCGGGTAGCGGCAATGCTGCCCGGCCACGACCTCACCGACCACCGCCCACCTGACCCGACTGCGCTCGGGCTGCCGGGCCCGCGTATCGCGCCGCCTCCGTCGCTGGCCGCGTTGTGTTCGTCACAGGTGGTGGACCGCGCCGGCCACGCCCGCGGCAAGGCCTTTCGTGACGTCGCCCGTAACCTGCAGGGGCGCCTCGACCACCTGCCCGACCTGATCGTGCGACCGCGCCGCGAACAGGACGTGATCGACGTGCTGGATTGGTGCACCCGCGAAGGGATTCCGGCGATTCCCTACGGCGGTGGCAGCTCCGTCGTCGGCGGTGTCGAGCCGCGCTTCGCGGAGCCCGCCATCACCCTGGACGTCAGCGCCATGAGCGCGGTGATCGAGGTCGATCAGGTCAGCCGCGCTGCCCGTATCCAGGCCGGCGCGCTGGGGCCCTGGATCGAGGATCAGTTGCGCCGGCACAACCTGACGTTGCGCCATTTCCCGCAGTCGTTCGCTTTCTCCAGCCTCGGCGGCTGGTTGGCCACCCGCGCCGGCGGCCATTTCGCCACGCTCTACACCCATGTCGACGACCTGACCGAGTCGGTGCGCGTCGTCACCCCGATCGGTGTCAGCGAGTCGCGACGACTGCCCGGCTCCGGCGCGGGACCGTCCCCGGACCGTCTGTTCGTCGGTTCGGAAGGCACGCTCGGCGTCATCACCGAGGCCTGGATGCGGTTGCAGTACCGTCCCCGCTGGCAGGTCACGGCATCGGTGGCGTTCGAGAGCTGGACAGCCGCAGTCGCAGCGACCCGCACCGTCGCGCAGGCCGGCCTGTTTCCGGCGAACTGCCGGCTGCTCGACCCGGCCGAGGCTTTTCTGAACGCCGGCGCCCCCGTCACCGGCGGGCTACTCGTGCTGGCCTTCGAATCCGCAGACCATCCGATCGACCCGTGGCTGAACCGGGCATTGGAGATCACCGCCGAACACGGCGGCACCGTCATCTCGCGGCGCAACCGCGAATCCGACAGTGACACAACAGAAGACGACGCGGCAGCCAGCTGGCGGTCGTCTTTCCTGCGCATGCCCTACCAACGAGATGCCCTGGCGCGCCGGGGCGTCATCGCGGAGACTTTCGAAACCGCTTGCACCTGGACCGCATTCGAGGAGCTGCATAACGCGGTAACCGGCGCCGCCCGGGCCGCGATCGAAAAGGTCTGCGGCACCGGCGTGGTGACCTGCCGGTTCACTCACGTCTACCCCGACGGCCCGGCGCCGTACTACGGCATCTACGCTGCTGGGCGCTGGGGTTCCCTGGACGCCCAGTGGGACGAGATGAAAGCGGCTGTCTCCGAAGCGATCAGCGCCACCGGTGGCACCATCACCCATCACCATGCGGTCGGTCGCGACCACCGTCCGTGGTATGACCGGCAGCGGCCTGATCCGTTCGCCGCTGCGCTACGTGCAGCCAAGCACGCGCTGGACCCCGCTGGGATCCTCAATCCCGGAGTGCTACTGGGTTAGTGGCGGCCCGCTTCGCCCGGCCAGGCCGCGCTCGCGACCGCCACGTCGGGTAGTGGCGGCC
>NZ_JCALCX010000009.1:0-238843 GCF_059812565.1 Mycobacterium sp. NGS49
GTGAGCGTTGTCACTGGTGGTGATGCGGTTGCCACTAATGGCGGCGATGGCCAAGATGGTGCGTTTGCGGCCGTCGGGGGCACGGGCGGCCCCGGCGGCGACGCTGTTTCCGAAGGTAGCCAGGGCAACGTTGCCGCTGGCAGTGGGGGGGCTGGCGGCGTCGGCGGAATCGGAGGCGCCGGCGGCGACGGCGGACTGGCCGCTACGAATGCAGGAAATGCAGCGGGAGGTTCCGGGGGCAACGGCACCGTAGGGATCGCCACCGGCGGCGACGGCGGTGCCGGCGGCAACGGCGGGAATTCCCTATCCGGTACTGGCGGGAACTCTACCGGCGGCCGTGGCGGCCTGGGTGGCGATGGCGGCACGGGCGCTTCTGGTGGTGTGGGTGGTACTGGCGGGACAGGCGGCGCTGGTGGCCGCGGCGGCCTACTGATCGGCAACGGCGGCGCGGGGGGGGCGGGCGGAACCGGTGGGACCGGAGGCAACGGCGCGATCGGCGGGAACGGCGCTCTCGGCGGCAATGGTGGCACTGCGCAGGCGGGTGCCTTACAAGCTGTCGGTGGCGACGGCGGTGATGGCGGTGTCGCGGGCGTGGGTGGCACTGGTGGCACTGGCGGTGCAGGAGGGAGCGGTGGCTCCGGTGGTGACGGCGGGCTCCTGTTTGGCAATGGGGGCCAAGGCGGCAACGCCGGGATCGGTGGCACAGGAGGCACCGGGGGTATCGGCGGTGTTGGCGGCGGCGGGGGCGCTGGTGGGAGCGGCAACGGAACCTCAGCTCAAGCAGGAGGCTTTGGCGGCGATGGCGGGAATGGCGGTAATGGCGGCACCGGTGGGGATGGGGGTAACGGAGGCGCCAGCGGCACAACAGGCCAGGGTGGGTCCAGCGGATTCTTGCTCGGTCAGGATGGCGCCAGTGGCAACAGTGCCCAGGGAGGCACCGGGGGAACCGGCGGAACTGGCGGCGGGTCCGGCGCGGGCGGCGTCGGCGGCAACGGAACCACCGAATCCGGCGCTGACGGCCAGGCCGGCACCGCAGGCATCAATGGCAACTCCGGCCAGAACGGCTAGTTGAACCCCCGGTCGCTTTGTTTCTGAACTCCCGACCGGACGGTGGGGCTGGTGTTCACGGTAGTAGGCGGCATCCGAGTTGGCTGGTGGGATGTCCGCGGTAGGACTCGTAGCGCCGGCGGTGATGGAACCAGTCGACCCCTTCGGCGGCGGCATCTTGGCCTGCGCGGCGGTGCCCCAAGGTCAGCGGGGTTTGATTAGCTCGGCGCTTACGCGGCAAGGGTTCCGCCGATACGCGTCGTAATCGGTCATCGGTGCTATTGGTGTCCCATGCCGGCTGAGCACGCGACGTGCCTGGACAGCTCGGCGAGGTTGGTCAGGCCGAGGCTCAGAAGTGCGCAGGCGGTGACTAGCTGCGCCGTGGACAGGGCACGCAGGTGCGTGCGTAGTGGCTCGGGTGCGGTGATAACCATCGAGCACAGGGTGTTGAGTGCGGCGCAGCGGGGTTTGGCCTCACCGTTGCGGGTGATGCGCAGCATCCTGGTGGGCTTTCGATTGGTCCGGCGGCGAGATCAGGTACGCCCCTTCCTTTGTTTGCCAGACCGATTCGTGCCGCTGCTTCGTCGCCGATCGGGTCGCTCTTGTCGCACGTGCAGCGCAACTCGCACGATTTGATTTAAGTATCTGGGGTACTACGTATTTCGTATATCACCATAGGTAAAGGTTGGGGATCGGATACCTGACAGGCGTGCGCCAGGGGGGCCTTGTTGCGCCGCGATCCAAACTTGCTGACCTCTTGCGCCGTCATGCAAAATGTCTAAAAGCGTTGTGGCAGAGGTATATTGGTGCAAACATGGCTTTACGCTGATCGCAATCTTCTGCAGTGGACAGTAGTAAACGCTGCCGATAAAAGCCTGTGATTCGCCTGCCGTTTGGCTGGCCGAGGCGACCGTTTCTCCGCCTTTGTGATATGCCTCACCGGGGCGGTCGGTGACAGTTCTATGGTCTAATCGTCTGTATGACAGTTGATTTCGCATCACTGCCCCCAGAGGTCAACTCTGGCTTGATTTTTGGTGGGCCTGGTCCGGCGGAGTTGGTCGTCGCCGCAAACAGTTGGCAGTCGTTGGCCGCGGATCTGCGCGGGTCAGCATCTTCGGTTGAGGCGTTGATTTCGACGCTGGCCCAGGACTCATGGTCCGGGACATCTTCCGAGGCGATGGTGACTGCCTCAGGTCCTTACGTCGAGTGGTTGCACCTGACGGCGGCGCAGGCGGAAGACTCTGCCGCAAAGATCCGTTTGGCAGTAGGTGCCTTCGAAACAGCACAGGCGTCATCTGTGCATCCAGCCCTGGTGATCGCAAACCGGATGCAATTGGCTTCCCTGGTTGCCACTAACGCGTTCGGTCAGAATTCGCCGGCCATTGCCGCAGTTGAAGCTGAGTACGGCGAGATGTGGTCGCAGGATGTCTCTGCGATGTTGAGTTACCAGACTCAGGCAGCTGGGTTTGCGACACTAGCTCCTCTCGAAGATCCGCCATCTCTGGCCGGTACTGCAGCGGACCTTCTGCCTGTTGCCCAATCGGAGGCGGCCGCCACGTTGACGGCGGCATCTCAGGTGGCCTCGGACGCCCCGGACGTCACGTTGCCGTCACTGCAAGACGTTGTGGCACCAGCGTTTACTGCGGCGCAGACACTTGCGTCGCCGGTCGGCTCACTCATGCAACCCGCCATGATGCTGCTGAGCTCGGGCATGCAATTCGGCATGCAAGGTGCGAATTCGGCTACCGGTGCGGCTTTGCCCGCGGAGGCCAATTGGACAAGTGCCTTGATGGGTTCAGAAGCTAAGCTGCCTGCAACTACCGGCTACAGCGGAACAGCGGCGTCTGCGGCGCTAGGTGAAGCCCGATTGGCGGGCGCGCTTTCGGTGCCCGCGGGGTGGGCTGGGGCCGTCGCCGGGATTGAGAACGGAGCTACAGCATCAGCGCTGTCCAATCTCAATGCCACCACTGGTGATGCACTAATGACTGAACAAGCTGCGGCAGCAGGCGGCGGGACGCCGATGCTGCCGATGGCTCCGAGCAGCGCGGGCGCGACTCCGCTCACACGAGCTATGGGCGGGGCCGTAAACCTATACACCAAGTCACGACCCAGCGTCGTACCCCGAACCGGGGTCTAGCCCAGATAAACACCAACCACTCAGTCCAATTGCGTCGAACTTGAAAGGAAGATCATGTCTTTCGCTACTTTGCCGCCCGAGATTACTTCAGCGCTTCTGTATAGGGGAGCAGGGTCAGCACCAATGTTTTCAGCCGCGAATTCATGGGAAGGCCTCGCGGCCGAGTTACGTTCAGCCGCAGCATCATTCGGATCGCTGACGACGAACCTCGCCAACGGACCGTGGCAGGGCGCCGCTGCAGTCAAGATGACGGAGGCAGCTGCCCCGTACGCGGCGTTTCTCGCTACGGCAGCGATCCACTCAGAGCAGGCGGCCGGCCAGGCCGCTGCGGTAGCGACGGCTTTTGAGGGGGCACGTGCGGCGGCCGTTCCTTCAGCGGTCATCGCGGCGAATCGCGCGGTTACGTCAGCCCTGGCTAGAGCGAACTTCTTCGGCTTCAACTTCCCAGCGATAGCGGCGAAGGAGGTCGAATACGAGGAAATGTGGGCACAGGATGTGGCTGCAATGTCGGCTTATCACGCCGGCGCATCGCAAGCAGCGTCACAATTGCACCCCGTCGAGCAACTTGCGCGATTCGTGCCCGCCGCGCCATCCTCACCCAGCGAATCTCGTTCACGCGGCACGGCCGCGGCCCCGAACTCGCCATCTGCGCCGGCGCTAGGCCAGCCCTCCACAACTCGACCTCTGTCACCAACGCCGAGACCTACCGCTCCGATAGCGCCGGCATCGCCGTCCTCCCGTCCCACGATCTCACCGACGCCTTCGACGACTAGCCCGGCGTCGCCAAACTTGCGACCTACAGCGCCCTCGACCACCGCTCCCATGTCGCCAGCAGCACCTGCGCCTGGCGTTGTCGGTCCCACTAGGCCCGGTGGGCCCGTTCCGCGGCGCTGATCACGGAGACCGGTCCCATGAATCCACAGCGGCGGCGCGAGGTTCGAAATCCCGATCGGCGCTCATCTGCAGTCTTGGCGCACAAAAGATTGTGAAGGGGTGAGGCCGGAGTCGCCACATTCGATAGAGGTGCGGCTCGAGAGCGTGTTATTGCACACGCCGAGGGTTCGGCACCGCAGGACCTAGGGGGACTGACTTCAGCACCGCGTCTGCACGCAATTGGCGGAAAGCTGATGGGTTTATCGAGGAGTCATTGAGAAAGACAACTCCCCGAGTACGTCGAGCACCGCAATGCCGCATGTCAGTGCCACTAAGACTTCTTTGGGCTGCCGGTGAGCCGGCCACGAGCCGGAGTTGGCCGTCTATTGCATTGAGTTAAGCACTGTTTCATTAGCGCCAGTGAGAGAGACAAGGACCGCGATCGGATGTTCCGCGACCATGAAGGAGGCAAAGCTGCCGCTAGCGCCCGACCAGATCGAACGCAGTGGATCGGGCGGTCCGCGCACGAGGAGTTGCAGCGTAAAGTGCGCCCGCTGCTCCCGGCGGACGACCCCTTCTACCAGCCGCCGGCGGGCTTCGAGCACGCCGCACCCGGCACGGTGCTGCGCTCCCGCGACGTCGAGCTGGCCTTCATGGGCCTGATCCCGCAGTCCACCACGGCCACCCAGTTGCTGTATCGCACGACGGACATGAACGGTAAGCCGGAGGCGACGGTGACGACGGTGCTCCTGCCCAAGGAGGTGGCTCCCGGCAAGACCATGCCCCTGCTGTCGTATCAGTGCGCGATCGACGCCATCTCGTCCCGGTGCTTCCCGTCCTACGCGCTGCGGCGCCGGGCCAAGGCCGTCGGCTCGCTGGCCCAGCTCGAACTGCTGCTGATCAGCGCCGCCGTCGCCGAAGGATGGGCGGTCTCGGTACCCGACCACGAGGGCCTGCACGGGCTGTGGGGCACCCCGTATGAACCCGGCTACCGGGTGCTGGACGGCCTGCGAGCCGTACGCAGTTCCGAACGGCTCGGCGTGCCCGCATCGGCGCCGATCGGGCTGTGGGGCTACTCCGGCGGCGGCTTGGCCAGCGCCTGGGCCGCGGAAATGTGCGGCGACTACGCCCCCGAACTCGACATCGTCGGTGCGGTACTGGGATCACCCGTGGGCAACCTCGGAAACACCTTCAAACGGCTCAACGGCAGCCTGCTCGCCGGGCTGCCCGCTCTGGTGGTGGCGGCGCTCACCCGTGCCTATCCCGACCTGGATGCGGTGATCAAGGAGCACGCCAACGAGGACGGCCTGGCCATGCTCGAGAGCATGGAGCGGATGACGACCGCCGAAGCGCTCATCTCGATGGCAAACAGAAACATCGGTGACTACCTCGACCACCCGTTGGAGGACATTCTGGCAACGCCGGGGGTCGCGCATGTCATTGACGACACCACCCTGGGTGTCGCGGTGCCGACGCCGCCGGTGTTGATCGTGCAGGCCGTGCACGACTATTTGATCGCCGTCGACGATATCGACGCTCTGGCGGATTCGTATTCAGCCGGCGGCGCCGACGTCACCTACCACCGGGACGCGTTCAACGAGCACATGCTGCTGCACCCGCTGTCGTCGCCGATGGCGCTGCGCTGGCTCATCGACCGGTTTGCCGGTCGGCCGCTGACCGACAACCTCATCCGCACCACCTGGCCGACCATGTTCAACCCGATGACCTACATAGGAATGGCACGCCTGGCCGTGATCGCGGCCAAGGTCATCACCGGCCGGACGATCCACCGCCGCCCGCTCTGAACTGCAGCCGATGCATTACGTGACAACCAGGTGGGGGCGCATGAATTCAGCGGCGCCTTGAGTCTGGCTGGGTGGCTCTCGTCGCAACTGGTTTCCAGCACGTGCAAGTGCCCTACTGGTTTCCCGTCTGTCGCTGCGGTGCGCACAATTCACGTTCAGTCGTTGCGCTATGACTCATCACATCAAGACTTAACCAGTACATTCGCGAGCCGTGGCCATCAAATCGCGATATGGGGATATCGGCAATACGTATTTCCTTACTCGTTGGTCGGCGTGGATACTAGAAATCATCAACTGTATGTGCCGCATGCCCAAGAACTGATTGGCCGGGCCTGTGTTGGAAAGGTAGGCAATGAACGACGCCGTTTGCCCTGACTCAATCAAGTGAGGTCGCCGTCCTGAGTCGTCGTCTCCCCTGTTTTCCGATCCCGACGCCTGGGAAATCGACACCACAACGTGCACAACTTTCACACGAATTGTTTCCGGCTTCGCCGCCTCTGTTAACGCGCAGTCTGTTGATCGATGGATGCTGAATAAGACCCACGAGAATGCTCATTTGTGGACAAAAAAATACATCGATGAACATTACGTAACCAAGACGTCTGATATGCGGCATTTTGATGGAGAAACGAGGTATTATTTATGTCGTTCTTGACTGTATTGCCCGAAGAAATAATTACCGCCGCTGCCGACTTGTCCGGGGTCGGGTCGACGCTGAAATCAGCACATGCGCTGGCGTCGACCAACACCATTGGACTAGCTGCGGCCGCAGAAGACGAGGTGTCGGCTGCGGTGGCGGCGTTGTTCTCCGGGTATGCGCAGGACTATCACCAAGTCAGCGCCAAAGCCGAGGTGTTGTACTCGGAGTTTGTGAAGACGATGGCATCGACAGCGAGCACCTATGCCAGTGCCGAAGCCGCTAGCGTCTCGCCGCTGCGTAGCTTTGAGCAAGAACTGTTGGAGTGGATCAATGCACCTACAAACGCGCTGCTGGGGCGCCCGCTTATCGGCAACGGCGCCAACGGCGGGCCCGGACAGAACGGCGGCGACGGAGGACTGCTGTTCGGCAATGGTGGCAACGGCGGCAACGGAGCCTCGGGCCAAGCCGGTGGGACCGGAGGCAACGCCGGACTCATTGGCAACGGCGGCAACGGTGGCAGCGGCGCTACCGGTTTCAACGGCGGCAACGGTGGCAACGGCGGACTGCTGTTCGGCAACGGTGGCAACGGCGGCAGTGGTGGAGCCGGAGCCATTTCCGGCGCCGGAGGCAACGCATTTTTCTTCGGCAACGGTGGTAACGGCGGCGTAGGCAGTAGTGGGGTTGCGGGTGGCGACGGTGGTAATGCCGGCTTTATCGGCGACGGTGGCGACGGTGGCGACGGCGGCGACGGACGCAGGGGGGGCCAAGGGGGTACAGGTGGCTCTTTGCTCGGGAATGGTGGCGACGGCGGGGCGGGCGGCATCTTTAGTGCTGGCGGAAAAGGCGGCGACGCCGGGCTGTTTGGCAATGGCGGTGATGGCGGCCGGGGCGGCGACGGCGTAGTCGGCGATAACAGCAACAGGTTCGTATTCGGGCAGGGGGCGACCCCCGGTACCGACGTGACCCAGGACGGCGAAGCCATCGCGACAAATGGCGGCAACGGCATTAACGGGCAGACTGGGCCCGGCGGTGGCGATGCTTCTCAGGGAGGCGCCGGCGGGGACGGTGGACGCGGTGGCATTTTGATTGGCCACGGTGGTGCCGGTGGAGATGGCGGGACCGGAGGGACCGGCGGCGTCGGCGGCCACTCTACGTTGATACTCGCTGGAGATCGTCTTTCAATAGAAGACAGCGCCGGTGCTCCTGGCGCTGATGGTGGCCAGGCCACTTCGCTGTCGGGTGATCTGGCTCAAGGGGGTGACGGCGGTGTTGGCGGCAATGGGGGAATCGGTGCGTCCGGCGGAGACGGCGGTCAGGGGGGATCTGGCGGCAACGGTGGCCGAGGCGGTCTCCTGATCGGTAACGGTGGTGCCGGCGGCTCGGGCGGGACCGGCGGGGCAGGAGGCGCGGGCGCGAGCGGTGGTGCCGGCGCGATCGGCGGTAATGGCGGAGCCGCCAATTCCGGTGGGGAGGCAATCGGCGGTGCCGGCGGCGACGCGGGCGACGGTGCGACCGGTGGCACCGGTGGCCGCGGCGGCGTCGGGGGTGTTGGCGGTAACGGCGGCGACGCAGGGCTGATCGGCAACGGTGGTCAAGGCGGCAATTCGGGCAACGGCGGTGTCGGCGGCACCGGCGGTGTCGGTGGTGCGGGCGGAAATGCAGGCTTCGGTGGAGTCGGCGATGGCGGACAAGCCACCGGCATCGGAGGCGACGGCGGGGACGGCGGTAACGGGGGCGACGGCGGTACCGGCGGTGCCGGCGGTGCCGCCGGCACCCGCGGCGTCGGCGGAGCTGGTGGATCCTTGTTCGGCCAAAGCGGTGCCGACGGCAACGTCGGCCAAGGCGGTGGCGGCGGAGCAGGTGGGGTGGGCGGTGCGTTCGGCACCGGCGGGGTAGGTGGAGTGGGTACCAATACCGATGGTATTCAAGGCTTGGATGGTACTGCGGGTCTCAACGGCAAGTCCGGGCAAAGCGGATGAAGTAACTCAACGTTACCGCAGCGTCGACCCAGCGAAATGCGTGGACGATCCCACTGATCAGGGTCGGACTGGAGGTGAAGAAAGTGTCGACGTTGTTGTCCATTCGTCCAATCTTCAGTTCGTTCATGACTTAACTACGACAGTATGTGCTTTTCGTTAATTGCACCCGCACCAGACTGATCGTTGAAACCGAAGTGCTGAGGCGGCGAGTTTACGGTGATCCTGTCGACGATCCGAAAGCACCGCCCTCGCCGATCAAAGGACTTTTAAGCTTTTCCTGGCACTATATTGTCACCGCTCCGACTTTTGAACCGGAGGCCATCATCTCTGCTCGTAAATCTACTTTGGACAAGAATGCCGCTACAATTGAGTCCGAATTTGTAGACTTGGGCACACGCGGTGTATCGCTTCGGCGGCGCCGCCAGCCGTCGCGGACCGAGTCAAGTAATGCCATAAAAGTGCCGAAAGCCGCTATCGCCGACACGGCGGTCATCGAGCCCGATGTCTCCGATATCGGCCAGCTGAATTTTCGACCGATTGATGCCGCGGTCGAAGTCGGAGGACTAGCGACGCGGCACACTTTCGAGGTGCAGCCGGAGCCGATTGAAGCCCTTCGACCGCACGGACGGCGTCGCTCCCATCGCCGAGTCGCGAGCAGTCCGGACTACTGAGGGATGCCCGATGAATCCCCGACCGATGACTGTTTTGCGGTTGTCACCAACAGTCTCACCGCCTACCTCCATGCGGTTGTCGAGGAGCGCTGGGTCGGTGAGATACGGCGACCACGAAGCCCTGTGACGCACGAGCCGCTCGTCGAGCGCAGCCCCGAAGATCATCCCAGTGGAGCAGACACCTCGGTGAATGGGATTGCAGTTCCCCGCACTTGACCGGCTGTCCGGCCGCGACCGGTGCTGGAACGGATGGTGCAGAAAAATCTCGTGTGTTGAGTCGTTAATTCGTGGGTTCTTGTTGAATGAGTGATGCCGTCACCGCACGCTGCGCAGATCGTGTTGACCGAGGACGAACGTGCCGAATTGGAGGGGTTGGGTTCGTCGGCGCAACAGGGCTGGATTGGCTCCACACAAAGCCCCGCGGCTCAGAGCGGGCGCAACACGATGTGCATGCCGTCCATCGGTACCGGCATGCCGCCGTAGTCCCAGCGCGGCTTGTAGTCGGGCCGGGGCAGCTCCAACTGGTAGCGGCGCAGCAGCCGGTGCAGGATCGTCTTGACTTCCAACTGGCCGAACACCATCCCGATGCACTTGTGCGCTCCGCCGCCGAACGGGGTGAACGCATACCGGTGCCGCTTGTGCTCATTGCGTGGCTCGGTGAACCGTTCGGGGTCGAATTTCAGTGGGTCGGTCCAGATTTCGGGCAGACGATGGTTCATCCCAGGGAATGCGGTGACGTTGGTCCCCTTCGGCAGGTAATGGCCGAGCAGTTCGGTGTCCCGCACCGTCCTGCGCATCGCCCACTGGACGGGTGTGACCAATCGGATCGATTCGTTCATCACCAGATCGAGTGATTCCAGCTTCTCCAACGACTCGATGTCCAAGGGGCCGTCTCCGAGGCGGTCCGATTCGTCGCGGCAGCGTTGCTGCCACTCCGGGTGCGCGGCCAAGTGGTAGATCATCGTGGTGGCCGTCGACGTGGAGGTGTCGTGCGCGGCCATCATCAGGAAGATCATGTGATTGATGACATCTTCGTCAGAGAACCCGTTGCCGTCCTCGTCCTCGGTCTGACACAGCACCGTCAGCAGGTCGTTGCCGTCCTTGCCGCGCCGTTCCTTGACCCGTTCGGCGAAATAGTCCTCCAGCAACTCCCGGGCCTTGAGCCCGCGCCACCACGTGAACGGCGGGACCCCTTTGCGGATGACGGCGTTGCCGGCCCTTGTAGTCGTGGTGAATGCCTTGTTCACCCTGGTGACCAACTCACGATCGGTGCCGGGTTCATGTCCCATGAAAACCATCGAGGCGATGTCGAGCGTCATCTCCTTCATCGCCGGATAGAGCAGGAAGCGGGCGTCGTTGGTCACCCAGTCATCGGCAATGACGTGCTGCACCACTTGGTCGATGTGCTCGAGGTAGCCCACCAGGCGAGAGCGGATGAAGGCTTCTTGCATGATCCGCCGGTGGAACATGTGCTCCTCGAAATCGAGCAGCATCAGGCCGCGGCGGAAGAAGGGGCCGATCACCGGTACCCACCCCTGCTGGGAGAAGTCCTTGTTGCGGTTGGAGTAAATTGCCTGCGCGGCGTCCGGCCCCAGGGCCGTGACGAACGGCAGAAACGGCGAGTCGCCGAAGATGAGCGGACCCTTGGTCTCGTAGAGAAACATCAGGTATTCGGGCCCGCCGCGCAGCAACTCGATCATGTGCCCGAGGATCGGCAGGCCGGCGTCGCCCACGACCGGCTTGAGTCCGCTGCCCGGCGGCGGGTCGGCAAGTGTTTTCTCCGGGAACTGGGTGTTGCGCAGCTTGCGTTCGACCAGGCCCATGCCGGGAAAGTTGTTGAAAGACGGCGTAAACCGGCGCTTGGCCTGGTCCAGGAGGTAGTCCGGGGTGCTGATGGTCGCCCTTCCAGCGGACATGACACGCGCTCCTCACCGGTTGTGGTCACCGTCACTTTTCACTATTTCGGACCGACTTGACGCCTGTCAAGTTTTCTTTTTGGATTGGTGTGGTGCAAGGTCAGGGTGTGATCGCGAAGTGAGTAGTCAGGCCGCTGACGAGGGCCAGGGGGCGCCGGCGTCGCGACGGCGCGGCGACAAGCACCGCCAAGCGATCATGCAGGCGGTTCGTGAGCTGCTCGAAGAGGAGCCGTTTTCCGAACTCTCGGTCAGCGCGATCAGCCTGCGGGCCGGGGTGGCGCGATCGGGCTTCTACTTCTATTTCGACTCGAAATACTCGGTGCTCGCGCAGATCCTGGCCGAGGCGGCCGAAGAACTCGAGGAGCTGACGCAGTACTTCGCCCCGCGGCAGCCGGGGGAGACGCCGGAGCAGTTCGCCAAACGAATGGTCGGCAGTGCCGCCGCCGTCTACGTGCACAACGACCCGGTGATGAGCGCCTGCAATGCGGCTCGCCACACCGATATCGAAATCCGCTCGATTCTCGATCGGCAGTTCGAGGCGGTGCTCCAGCAGATCGTCAGCATCGTCGATGCGGAGATGAGGGCCGGAACCGCACAGCCGATCAGCGACGACCTGCCGACGCTGATCCGCACGCTGGCCGGGGTCACGTCGCTGATGCTGACGGGCGACCCCCTGCTGGTCGGGCGCGACAGCGATCTCGAGCGCCGGGTGCGCGTGCTGGAGCAGATGTGGCTCAACGCGCTTTGGGGCGGGCCGGCCCGCCAGACCTGACCGCCCCCGCGCGATCAGCTGTTGGTGTGCTGCGGCGCTGTGTTCTCGCCGCCGGACTGGAGCTGGTAATTGGTGTGGAGGTCAGCCCCGCAGGCCGCCGTCGTGCTGACGACGGCTGTGGCCAGCGCGGCGGCCACCAATAGCCGAATCGCCCGCGTCCTGGCTTTTGTATTCATGAATGCCCCTTTCATGGGTAATGCGGTGTGCGATGGAGAATCGAACTTTAGCTCAGCCTGGACCAGGCGTAAATGGGGATTTGGAATGAAGTTTTTGGGCGGAACCGGCGCAATGGTGAATTGCGGGAGTGGTGATGTTTGTTATCTGTAGGTGAATGAAATAACCTGGCATGCAGCATATTTCGCGTCGTGCGACGGATCTTCGACAGCACGTCTGATCCTTGCCGAGTGGTTCTTTATCTGGCCGCCAAGCGGCGCGTGTAAACAATTTTTACACAGCCGGCATCCAATCTTCGGATGCAAATGCAGTGCGAGAACACCGGCGCAAGGCGAATCGTCAAGGTGCCGGGTTGTCTGGCCGTGTCGGGCCCGGCGGTATCGTTCCGGCCATGGTGCAGGGTGGCTCCACGGAGTATTTCGCGGGCAAGCGGTGTTTCGTGACCGGCGCGGCGAGTGGCATCGGCCGCGCCACCGCGCTGCGGCTGGCGGCGCAGGGCGCCGAACTTTATCTGACCGACCGCGACGCCGACGGGTTGGCGCAAACCGTGGCCGACGCCCGGGCGCTCGGTGCGGACGTGCCCGCGCACCGGGTGCTGGACATCGCCGACTACGAGCAGGTAGCCGCGTTCGCGGCCGACATCCACGCCGGTCACTCCACGATGGACGTGGTGCTCAACATCGCCGGCGTTTCGGCGTGGGGGACCGTCGACCGGTTGACCCACGACCATTGGGACAAGATGATCTCGGTCAACCTGATGGGCCCGATCCACGTGATCGAGTCCTTCGTCCCGCAGATGATCGCAGCCCGACGCGGTGGGCATGTGGTCAATGTTTCCTCGGCGGCCGGAATCGTCGCGCTGCCCTGGCATGCCGCCTACAGCGCCAGCAAGTACGGGCTGCGCGGTCTTTCCGAAGTGCTGCGATTCGACCTCCACCGGCATCGCATCACGGTGTCGGTGGTGGTGCCCGGCGCTGTGCAGACTCCGTTGGTCAACACCGTCGAGATCGCCGGTGTGGACCGCGAACACCCGCACGTCGCCCGCTGGGTGGACCGCTTCAGCGGCCATGCGGTCTCCCCGGAGCGGGCCGCCGAGAAGATCCTGGCCGGCGTGGCGCGCAAGCGATACCTGATCTACACCTCGCAGGACATCAGGGCGCTGTACGCGTTCAAACGGCTGGCCTGGTGGCCGTACAGCGTGGCGATGCGCCAAGTCAACGCGATCTTCACGCGTGCGCTGCGGCCCGGGCCCCCGGTGCGCTAGGAAGGCATTTCCAGTTCCAGGCGCACGCCGAGCAGGCGGATGGGGCGGTCGAGTTCGAACAGGTCCAGGATCCGCAGGGCCGCGGCGGTGATGACGCCGGAGTCGGTGGTGGGAGTGTCCAGCTTGCGGATCTTGGTGCGGGTGTAGAAGGTCGCGGTGCGGACGGTGACGGCTACCCGGGTGACGATGCGCCCCCCGGGGTGCATGCGCACCACGTCGTCGAGTGCCCGTGTTGCCAAATCGGTTACCGCCGACTCCATTTCAGTGCGGTCGGTGAGGTCGCGCGGGAAGGTGACGACATGACTGCGCGAGCGCGGTATCCACGGCTGCGCGCTGACCTCGGTGTCTCCGCCGCCCTTGGCAAGCAACAGTAACCACAGGCCGGTGCGTGGGCCGAACGCGGAAGTCAGCAGCTCTCCGTCGGCGTTCGCGAGTTGTGCCACCGTGGTGATCTCAAGGGCAGCAAGCTTTTTGGAGGTCTTGGGGCCGATGCCCCAGAGTGCGTCGACCGGACGGTCGGCCATCAGCGTCATCCAGTTGGCGTCGGTGAGCGCGAAGATGCCGGCCGGTTTCGCAAAGCCGGTCGCGACCTTGGCGCGTTGCTTGTTGTCGCTGATGCCTACCGAGCAGGACAGCCCGGTCTCCATGGCGATGACCGTGCGAATGTTCTCGGCGACCGCCACCGGATCGGACGGCACGCCGACGTAGGCCTCGTCCCATCCCCATACTTCGACGGGATGACCGAGGTCGCGCAACAGTCCCATCACGTGTTCGGAGGCCGCGTCGTAGGCGGCGGGATCCGAGGCGAGGAAGGTGGCACCCGGGCAGCGGCGGGCTGCGGCACGCAACGGCATGCCGGCGTGCACGCCGAACTCGCGGGCCTCGTAGGAAGCACACGTGACCACCTTGCGCGGTTCGGTGGGATCACCGCTGCCGCCGACGATGACAGGGAGGCCGACGAGATCGGGATGCCGGCGCAGCTCGACCGCGGCGAGAAACTGGTCGAGGTCGACGTGCAGGACCCAGTGCGACATGTCAGCGGTTATCGGCCACACAGTTTGTTGGCCAGGCTCGCCCAGGCATCGGCAAGCGTATGCATCGTGTGGCCGCCCTCGGTGAGTTGGTGCTGGACATAGTCGACGTCGAGCAGGGCAAGCAGCGCGTCGGTCTGGATGCCCAGGTCTCCTGTGGTGTGCGCGGCCTGCAACAGCGTGCGGACGTGCGTGCGCAGCACGACGGCGGCTCCCACGTGGCGCATATGCGGGTCACGGCTGGCCGCGGACATGACTTCACGGTGGGTGTGCACGAAGCGCATCCGTTCGCGACCGAACGCGACGAGCCGCTCCAAGGGTGGCGCGTCGGGCCCCAACGGCGGTGGGCCGAACAGGAATGCCTGTTGGCTGGCCTTTTCGTCTTCGTCGAGTAGCACCAGCATGAGCCCGGATCGGCTGCCGAACCGGCGAAATAACGTCCCCTTGCCGACACCGGCGGCCGCGGCGATGTCGTCCATGGTGACCGCGTGGGCACCGCGCTGGGCGACCAGCCGGCGTGCCGCCTCCAGCAGCAGCGCCCGGTTTCGTGCGGCATCGCTTCGCTCCGGCAGCGGTTCTGTCGTCAAGTCTTCGTGCGCGGATACCGGTAATCCGCGCAGCTTCTCGACACCGCCCACCACTGCACCTTAACGCGACCGGAATAAAACGGACTAAAGTCCGCTTAATAGGTGCGACGATGAAGACCAACAATCCGAAGGGGACGTAACAGTGTCGGGAATCAAGATCTTGGCCTTGGTGGGCAGCCTGCGTGCGGGGTCGGTCAACCGGCAGATTGCCCAATTGGCGGCCGACGTGGCGCCGGAGGGCGTCACGGTGTCGATATTCGACGGGCTCGGGGAGGTGCCTTTTTACAACGAGGATATCGACGACGCGATGAACAGCGAGCTGGACCAGGCTCCTGCGCAGGCCGAGGCGCTGCGAGCCGCGGCCGCCGGGGCCGACGCCGCTCTGGTGGTCACTCCGGAATACAACGGAAGCATTCCCGCCGTGGTCAAGAATGCGATCGACTGGCTGTCGCGACCCTTCGGCGACGGCGCCCTGAAAGACAAGCCGCTAGCGGTGATCGGCGGCTCGCTGGGCCAGTACGGCGGAGTATGGGCCCACGACGAGACGCGCAAGTCATTCGGGATCGCCGGCGCGCGGGTGAGCGAGGCGATCAAGCTGTCGGTGCCGTTTCGGACCCTGGGCGACGGTGCCCCGGCCGACAACGCGGAGTTGTCGGCCAACGTGCGGGACGTGGTGGAAAAGCTGGCCGCCGAGGTCGGCTGACTTCGCTGCACGGGATCGCCGGCGGGTGACAACTCCCGGATAACGCTCTGGTCAAAGCCGTCGACGGACCCCGTCGACGGCTTTGCTGGCTGGGGCGCCGATGTCGCCGGCCCGAACTTGTCGGTGCCGGCTGATATACCCGACACCATGTCGAGGTTCGGTACACCTTCCGCGCGTTGTTGTGATCTACGACACGCCGACAAGGCGGCGTCGACACGCTTACGACCTGGGAATTTCAAAAATGTTATTCAGAACATGTTGTATCTCTTCTCGTTGTCACCCCCTAGGTGTAGTGTTTCGAGCACCGGCAGATCCCAGGTTCACCAGGTCCCGCGGCCCGATGAACTTCCCAGAATCGACGCAACCGATTCGAGCCCGGCCGGCTCGGAACGGACGCCGCACGACGGGAATCTGGGGGCTCGCCGGGCCGCTGAACATAGCGCGGATGTACCACCCCAGTCGTTGCCAGTCCCGTTAACTCCCCCCGCAAAGGAGCGGTACGCCCATGAGCATCACCGTCTACACCAAGCCCGCCTGTGTGCAGTGTGTCGCCACCTACAAGGCGCTGGACAAGCAGGGCATCGACTACCGGAAAGTCGACATCACCCTGGACCCCGAGGCGCGCGACTACGTGATGGCGCTCGGCTACCTGCAGGCGCCCGTGGTGGTGGCCGACAACGCACACTGGTCCGGCTTCCGGCCCGACCGCATCAAGGCACTCGCCGAATCGGCGATGAGCGCTTAGTGCGGCAGACGATCTAGATAAGAGGAAGGGTTGCGGTGCCTCATGGACATCTCAGAGATCGCGGGGCGCAACCTGGTCTACTTCTCGTCCGTGTCGGAGAACACCCACCGCTTCGTGCAGAAGCTGGGTGTTCCCGCCACGCGGATACCGCTGCACGGCCGAATCGAGGTCGACGAACCGTACGTGCTGGTGTTGCCCACCTATGGCGGCGGCCGGGCGGCTCCGAACATCAATGACGGTGGCTACGTCCCCAAGCAGGTCATCGCTTTCTTGAACAACGAACACAACCGTTCGCTGATCCGCGGCGTCATCGCCGCGGGCAACAACAACTTCGGTGCGGAATTCGCCTACGCGGGCAACGTGATCTCCCGCAAATGCGGTGTTCCGTACCTCTACCGGTTCGAACTCATGGGCACCGAGGACGACGTGGCCGCCGTGCGCGACGGCCTCGCTCACTTCTGGGCTCAATATTGGAAGGAACAGACGTGCCACCAACCGTCACTGCAGAGCCTGTAACCGCCGGCGTGCACCCCCACCTTGCGGGAGGCGCGGCGGAGCTGGATTACCACGCGCTCAACGCGCGGCTGAACCTGTACGACGCGGACGGCAAGATTCAGTTCGACAAGGACGTGCTCGCCGCACGCCAGTACTTCCTGGAGCACGTCAACCAGAACACCGTCTTCTTCCACAATCAGGACGAGAAACTCGATTACCTGATTCGCGAGAACTACTACGAGCGTGAGGTTCTCGACCAGTACTCACGCAATTTCGTCAAGACCCTGCTGGACCGCGCCTACGCCAAGAAATTCCGCTTCCCGACGTTCCTGGGCGCCTTCAAGTACTACACCTCCTACACCTTGAAGACCTTCGACGGGAAGCGTTATCTGGAGCGCTTCGAGGACCGCGTCGTGATGGTCTCGCTCACTCTGGCCGCCGGGGACACCGCGCTCGCCGAGAAGCTGGTGGACGAGATCATCGAGGGCCGATTCCAGCCGGCCACCCCGACGTTCCTGAACTCCGGCAAGAAGCAGCGCGGCGAACCGGTGAGCTGCTTCCTGCTGCGTATCGAGGACAACATGGAGTCGATCGGGCGGTCCATCAACTCCGCGCTGCAGCTGTCCAAGCGGGGCGGCGGAGTCGCGTTGCTGCTCACCAACATTCGCGAGCATGGCGCGCCGATCAAGAACATCGAGAACCAGTCCTCCGGCGTCATCCCGATCATGAAACTGCTCGAGGACTCGTTCTCCTACGCCAACCAATTGGGTGCCCGTCAGG
Source organism: Mycobacterium sp. NGS49 (assembly GCF_059812565.1). Classification (NCBI taxonomy): domain Bacteria; kingdom Bacillati; phylum Actinomycetota; class Actinomycetes; order Mycobacteriales; family Mycobacteriaceae; genus Mycobacterium; species Mycobacterium sp. NGS49. The sequence goes on from NZ_JCALCX010000009.1 coordinate 17,620, forward strand.
GCGCCGGCGCGGTGTACCTCAACGCCCACCATCCCGACATCTACCGTTTCCTGGACACGAAACGAGAGAATGCCGACGAGAAGATCCGGATCAAGACGCTGAGCCTGGGCGTGGTGATCCCCGACATCACCTTCGAGTTGGCCAAGAATAACGAGGACATGTACCTGTTCTCGCCGTACGACGTCGAACGGGTCTACGGCATGGCGTTCGCCGACATCTCGGTGACCGAGAAGTACTACGAGATGGTCGACGACGCGCGCATCCGCAAGACCAAGATCAAGGCCCGCGAGTTCTTTCAGACGCTCGCCGAGCTGCAGTTCGAGTCGGGCTACCCGTACATCATGTTCGAGGACACGGTGAACCGGGCCAACCCCATCGAGGGCAAGATCACCCACTCGAACCTGTGCTCGGAGATCCTGCAGGTTTCCACGCCGTCGCTTTTCAACGACGACCTGTCGTACGCGAAAGTGGGCAAAGACATTTCGTGCAACCTCGGATCGCTGAACATCGCCAAGACGATGGACTCACCCGACTTCGCACAGACCATCGAGGTGGCGATCCGCGCGCTGACCGCGGTCAGCGACCAAACTCACATCACATCGGTGCCGTCGATCGAGCAGGGCAACAACGACTCCCACGCGATCGGGCTGGGGCAGATGAACCTGCACGGGTACCTCGCCCGCGAGGAGATCTTCTACGGCTCCGAAGAAGGTATCGACTTCACCAATATCTACTTCTACACCGTGCTCTACCACGCGCTGCGCGCCTCGAACCGCATCGCGATCGAACGAGGAACGCATTTCAAGGGTTTCGAGCGTTCCAAGTACGCCTCGGGTGAGTTCTTCGACAAGTACACCGACCAGGCATGGGAGCCCGCGACCGAGAAGGTGCGCCAGCTCTTCGCCGACGCCGGAATCCGCATCCCTAACCAGGATGACTGGAAGCGGCTCAAGGAATCGGTGCAAGCGCACGGCATCTACAACCAGAACCTGCAGGCGGTGCCGCCGACCGGGTCGATCTCCTATATCAACCATTCGACGTCGTCGATCCACCCGATCGTGTCCAAGGTGGAGATCCGCAAGGAAGGCAAGATCGGTCGCGTCTACTACCCGGCGCCGTACATGACCAACGACAACCTGCAGTACTACCAGGACGCGTACGAGATCGGCTACGAGAAGATCATCGACACCTACGCCGCGGCCACGCAGCACGTGGATCAGGGACTGTCGCTGACGCTGTTCTTCAAAGACACCGCCACCACACGTGACGTGAACAAGGCGCAGATCTACGCCTGGCGCAAGGGAATCAAGACGCTGTACTACATCCGGCTGCGCCAGATGGCCTTGGAAGGAACAGAGGTCGAGGGCTGCGTGTCCTGCATGCTCTAAGGCAATTCGGGGCAACCCGCGGATCGTCGTTCAGGGCCTCGACATCGCCTTTTCGGGAACTTAGCCAGGGCTGCTCGTTGCCGCGAACCAAGCCGTGGTCACCGAGCGCGTCTGCGGGGGTGGGAAATGCGCGTCGCCGGCTCCGAGTGGACCCAGCTTCACCGTCCACAGCGGTTGGGAACGATCGATGGGCATCGAATTATCCGCGGTTGCCATCAAGACGACGTCCTTACCGCTGCATCCGTAGGCGCCGACCAGGCCGTCGTCGCGGCCACCCCAGGCACCTCCGTTACGAATTCGACACTGCGTGCCGTCGTCCAATAGCAGGGCGAACGGCCGCGGCAACGACACCGGTTGGACGGCAGGCAGCGCATCGGTCACCCTCAGCCGGTGAAGTTGTTTCTTCCACGGATCGTCGACGCACAACAGAGTCGGCGCAGTCGATTTCCAGCAGACGTCGGCGGCCGCTACTGACGGTGAACATCGATAGATACCGGGGTCGACGGCTGAGGGCGAGGCATCACACCTCGAGACGGTGCCGCTCACCTCTCCGGTTGTCGTGTCGCGGTAGCTGTTGGCAGGTTCTCCGTCGACGACCGCCACCACGTTGACGACCTGCGTTTTCGCCGCCGCGGGCGTGGAAGCTGCAGGGCCGGGCGACCCTACCGCCGATGAACTCGGAGCCGCGGGCGTATTCGAGGTGTGGCATGCGGTGCCGGCGGCCGCGGCAAGTACGAGAGTTGTGCATACCGTTGCGCCGCGTAGCGATCGGCGTCCACCGGCGATGAGTCGTGTTCGGCGCATCCGATGATTATGAGCGCGTGCCCTAGGGCCGACGGTGAATCCCACGACGCTCAGTCCGCGTGTTGTGTCGGGATTCACATTCGGCCGGGTGGTGAGCGCCCGGTCTGCGCAGGTCAGCGGCGCCCAAGCGGTAAGGTGCTTGACGTGGTGAGAATCCCGCGGCCGCACCCCCCGAGCGTCAAGCCGGGGGTGAAAGTCGATGCCCGCAGCGAGCGTTGGCGCGAGCACCGCAAGAAGGTGCGCGCCGAGATCGTCGACGCCGCCTTCCGCGCGATCGACCGGCTGGGGCCGGAGTTGAGCGTGCGGGAGATCGCCGAGGAGGCCGGCACCGCCAAGCCGAAGATCTACCGGCACTTCACCGACAAGTCCGACCTGTTCCTCGCCATCGGGGAACGGCTGCGCGACATGTTGTGGGCCGCGATCTTCCCGTCGATCAATCTGGCCACCGATTCGGCCCGCCAGGTGATACACCGCGCGGTCGAAGAGTTCGTCACCCTTCTTGACCAGCACCCCAACGTCATGCGGGTCTTCATTCAGGGCAGCTCCAGCGCCCAGTCCAAGGCCACCGTGCGGACGCTGAACGAGGGCCGCGAGATCACGCTGACCATTGCCGAGATGTTCAACAACGAACTGCGGGACATGGAGCTGGACGCCGCCGCGCTCGAACTCGCTGCTTTCTCGGCGTTCGGGTGCGCCGCGTCGGCCACGGAATGGTGGCTGGGCCCCGAACCGGACAGCCCGCGGTCGATGACGCGTGAGCAGTTCGTCAGCCAGCTGACCACGATCATGATGGGCGTCATTGTCGGTACCGCCGAAACGCTGGGCATCGCGATGGACCCCGACAAGCCCATCCACGATGCGCTGCCCGCCGCATTGCCGTGAGCTGAGCCGCCGCGACGTTGACATCCTCGCGGGGATCGATAACACTCGGAGATATCCGATACCCCGGGTACTGGGTATTTGCGTTTAAGTGCGTGCGCCCGCCAGTAGCGGACACAACAGGAAAGATCACCATGACCGACGTCGTGACCTCGGATACCGAAGCAACCGAGAAACCGCAGTCCGAGCCGATTCACACCCGCACCGTCATCATCGGGACCGGATTCTCCGGCCTCGGTATGGCCATCGCGCTGCAGAAGGCGGGCGTGGACTTCGTCATCTTGGAGAAGGCCGACGACATCGGGGGCACGTGGCGCGACAACAGCTACCCCGGCTGCGCCTGCGACATCCCGTCGCATCTGTACTCGTACTCGTTCGAGCCCAAGCCGGACTGGAAGAACCCGTTCTCCTTCCAGCCCGAAATCTGGGATTACCTCAAAGGCGTCACCGACAAATACGGGCTCCGGCGTTACATCGAGTTCAACTCGCTGGTCGATCGGGCCTACTGGGACGACGACGAGTACCGCTGGCATGTGTTCACCGTCGATGGGCGTGAGTATGTGGCCCAGTTCCTCGTCTCGGGGGCTGGCGCCCTGCACATCCCGTCCTTCCCCGACATCGAAGGCCGTGACGAATTCATCGGTCCCGCATTCCATTCCGCGGAATGGGACCACAGCGTCGACCTGACCGGCAAGCGGGTGGCGATCATCGGAACCGGTGCCAGCGCCATTCAGATCGTGCCCGAGATCGTCGAGCAGGTCGCCGGGCTTCAGCTCTACCAGCGCACCCCGCCCTGGGTGGTGCCGCGGTCCAACCCCGAGATTCCGCGCTCACTGCGCACTGCCATGGAGAACGTTCCCGGGTTACGCGCCTTGGCTCGGCTGGCGATCTACTGGACCCAGGAAGCGCTCGCCTTCGGCATGACAAAGCGCCCGAATGCGCTGAAATTCATTGAGGCGTACTGCAAGTGGAATATCCGGCGCTCGGTCAAGGACCGCGAACTGCGCCGCAAGCTGACCCCCAAGTACCGCATCGGCTGCAAGCGAATCCTCAACTCGTCCACCTATTACCGGGCCGTTGCACACCCCAGGACCGAGTTGATCACCGAGGGCATCACTCGAATCACCCCCTCTGGGATCGTCACCGCGGACGGTCGTGAGCGTGCGGTGGACGTGATCGTGTACGCCACCGGCTTCCATGTCACCGACTCTTACACCTACGTCCAGGTCAAGGGCCGGCACGGCGAAGACCTGGTGGACCGGTGGAACCGCGAGGGCATCGGCGCGCACCGGGGCATCACCGTCGCCGACGTGCCGAACCTGTTCTTCCTGTTGGGTCCCAACACGGGGCTGGGGCACAACTCGGTGGTGTTCATGATCGAATCCCAGATCCACTACGTCGCCGACGCGATCGCCAAGTGCGACAAGATGAACGCCCAAGCCCTGGCTCCGACCCGCGAAGCGCAGGACCGGTTCAACAGCGAGCTGCAGGAGAAGCTGTCCCACTCGGTGTGGAGCAGCGGGGGATGCAGCAGCTGGTATCTCGACGAGCACGGCAAGAACACGGTGTTGTGGGGCGGCTACACCTGGCAGTACTGGATGGCCACCCGTTCGGTGAAGCCCGAGGAGTATCAGTTCCTGGGTGTCGGCAAGGGGTCTGGAAAGAGCAAGCCGAAGGTCGCCGCGGCGCGTTAGCCCCACTTGGGGGTACAACGGGCAAGTGCCCCGACAGTTCCGCGTTCGACTCGCCGCCGGTCTCGTTGTCCTGCTCGCCGGCTGCGGTCAGCAGGGCGGGGGATCGGCGCCGGTGCCCACCGCGGGGAAACCCCCGGCCACCACGGCGGGGCTGCCACCTGCGGCCGAGCCGCAGCGGGCACCGCCGCCGCAGCGGACGCTGCCCGGACGACTCGTGCGGGTCGGCGAGGCGCCCGAAGGGGTGGCGGTGGATGCGCAGACGCGCACCGTCGCCGTCGCCACCCGTAACCCCGACGAACTCGTGTTGCTGGACGCCACCTCCGGCACCATCACCGGCCGGGTCCGGCTGCCGGGCACGGTCCGGCACCTACAACTGGCCGGACCGGGTGGACCGGTGCTGGTTCCGGTCGAAACGGCCGATGTCCTGGTCCGCGTCGAGTTGCCGGAGGGCAAGTCGCTGCCGGCCGTCCACACCGGCGAGCACCCCCACGACGCCGCGGCGGCGGCCAACGGTGCCGTGTTCGTCGCGAACGAACACGGCGCGACAGTGGCCGTGCTGCGCGGCGATCACATCGTGAAGGTCTTCGCCGACAGTGTCCAGCCGGCCGGTACGGCGGCGGTGGGGACGTCGATGGGTGTGCTGGATGTCCGCAGGAACGACCTGACCGTCTACGACGCCGAACGGCTGACCATCGTGGGCTCGACGCCGGCCGGGGCGGGTCCGACGCACCTGGTGGCTGACCGGCACGGCCGGATGATCGCCGCCGACACGCGCGGCGATGCCGTACGGGTGTTCACCCCGCTGCCCGTGCCGCGCGAGGTGGCCAGCGTGGCTCAGCCCGGTGGTCCGTACGGCATCGCTTACGACTGGCCGCGTGACCTGCTCTGGGTCGCGTCGTCGGGAACCAACGAAGTCGTCGGCTACGACATGGCGGATGCGAAGCCGCGTGAGGTGCAGCGCTTTCCGACGGTACAGAATCCGTACACGGTCGGGGTCGACGCGGACACCGGCCGGCTGTTCGTCGCGGGGGCGAGCGCAGGCGTCGTGCAGATCATCGAGGCCACGCCCTGACCTCGGCGATCGGGTGCCGTCGCGTTGATTGCGACACGCGCAAAACACAACCACTTGTGTTCCGGCGGCTTGTCGTACCCCAGGGGTAGTGTCTGAGGCCTAAGCACATCCGGCGCAGCCGGCAGCCAAATCAGTCTGGTGAAGTGGGGTTCTGGTGAGTGGAAATGCAAAGCTGATCGACCGTGTTTCGGCGATCAACTGGAACCGTCTGCAAGACGACAAAGACGCCGAAGTGTGGGACCGGTTGACCGGAAACTTCTGGCTGCCCGAGAAGGTGCCGGTGTCCAACGACATCCCGTCCTGGGGCACGCTGACTGCCGCCGAGAAGCAGCTGACGATGCGGGTCTTCACCGGCCTCACGATGCTGGACACTATCCAGGGCACCGTCGGTGCGGTCAGCCTGATCCCGGACGCGCTGACCCCGCACGAGGAGGCGGTGTACACCAACATCGCCTTCATGGAGTCGGTGCACGCCAAGAGCTACAGCCAGATCTTCTCCACGCTGTGCTCGACCGCTGAGATCGACGACGCGTTCCGCTGGTCGGAAGAGAACCCCAACCTGCAGCGCAAGGCCGAGATCGTGCTCGAGTACTACCGCGGCGACGAGCCGCTCAAGCGCAAGGTGGCCTCCACGCTGCTGGAGAGCTTCCTGTTCTACTCCGGGTTCTACCTGCCGATGTACTGGTCGAGCCGGGCCAAGCTGACCAACACCGCCGACATGATCCGGCTGATCATCCGCGACGAGGCGGTGCACGGGTACTACATCGGCTACAAGTACCAGCGCGGCCTGGCGCTGGAAGACGAGGCCAAGCGCGCCGAGCTAAAGGACTACACCTACGAGCTGCTGTTCGAGCTGTACGACAACGAGGTCGAGTACACCCAGGATCTCTACGACGAGGTAGGGCTCACCGAGGATGTCAAGAAGTTCCTGCGCTACAACGCCAACAAGGCGCTGATGAATCTCGGCTACGAGGCGCTGTTCCCGCGCGACGAGACCGACGTGAACCCGGCGATCCTGTCAGCGCTGTCACCGAACGCCGACGAGAACCACGACTTCTTCTCGGGCTCGGGGTCGTCGTACGTGATCGGCAAGGCCGTGGTTACCGAGGACGAGGACTGGGACTTCTGACACCGTCATGAACGACGCGTGAATAGTCTCACCCGCGCCCCTCGGCAAGTGGCGTCGTCGACCTCGCTTTCGGAACACTGAGCGGGTGACGAAAGACCAAGCAGACTGCGCCCACCCCCACTTCTTTCGCTCGGTGATCCGCTGGCTGCAGGCCGGCTATCCCGAGGGCGTGCCCGGACCCGACCGGGTCCCGCTGTTCGCACTGCTGCGCAGCACGCCGCTGACCGCAGAACAGCTCAAGGAAGTCATCGACAACCTCACGGCCAAGGGCTCGCCCGCGGTGGTCGACGGCGTGATCGACGGCAACGAGATCGCCGAGTCCATCGCCGAATTGACCCACCGCGACCCCGGTCCGGAGAACGTCCGGCGGGTGGCCGCCACCCTCGCCGCCGCCGGCTGGCCGCTGGCCGGCATCGACGTCAGCGAAGTGATCCCCGGCGACGAGGACGGCGAGGCGGCCGAAGAGGTGGCCGCCCGGCTGCGGGCTACCTCACAAGGTTGAGATGTCGATGACGAAGCGATAGCGCACGTCGCTGGCCAGGACGCGCTCGTAGGCTTCGTTGACGTAATCGGCTGCGATGACCTCGATTTCGGGCGTCACGCGGTGTTCGGCGCAGAAATCGAGCATCTCCTGGGTCTCGGCGATGCCGCCGATGTTGGAACCGGACAGGCTGCGCCGCGCCAGCGCGAGCGGGAACGCGGGCACTTCCATCGGATGCTCGGGAATGCCGAGCTCGACCAATGTGCCGTCGACGTCGAGGAGGCCGAGGTACTGGCCGAGATTCAGGTTCGCCGAGACGGTGTTCAGGATCAGGTCGAAGCTGCCCCGCAACTTTTTGAATGTGTCGGAATCGGCGGTCGCGTAGTAACTGCTTGCGCCCAACCGCAATCCGTCTTCCATCTTCTTCAGCGACTGCGACAGCACGCTCACCTCGCAACCCATCGCCGCGCCCAGCTTGACGCCCATGTGGCCCAGGCCGCCCAAGCCGACGATCGCCAGCCGGGTGTCCTTTCCGGCCTTCCAGTGCCGCAGCGGCGAGAACAGCGTGATGCCGGCGCACAGCAGCGGCGCCGCGGCATCCAGCGGCAGCGAGTCGGGAATGTGCACGACGAAGTTCTCGTTGACGACGACCGCCTGGCTGTAGCCACCCTGCGTCGGGGTGCCGTCCTTATCGATGGAGTTGTAGGTGAACGTGGCGCCGGACTTGCAGTACTGCTCGAGCCCGGCTTTACAGCTGCTGCACTGGCCGCACGAGTTCACCATGCAGCCGACGCCGACGTGGTCGCCGACCTTGTGCCTGGTCACTTCGGAACCGACCGCGGTGACCACGCCGGCAATCTCGTGGCCCGGTACCACCGGGTAGTTCGGTACGCCCCACTCGGCTTTGACGGTGTGGATGTCGGAGTGGCAGATTCCGGCGAACTTGATATCGATGGCGACATCGTTGGGGCCGGGCTCGCGGCGTTCGATCGTGGTCTTGGTCAGCGGTTCGGTCGCCGATGTCGCGGCGTATGCGGAAACGGTGCTCATCATCTTCCTCTGGGATCGAATTTTCGCTCCAATAAAGGTTAGCTAAGTTAACGGTTTCGGGCCAGTCGCGCCCGGGATGCGCTGATCACCTAATTGATCGGCGCGTTGATCCAGCGCAGGTCATTGACGATGCCACGGGCGGCGATCAGCCCCTGGCCGGTCTGCCAGATCTGGTCGTCGACGACGAAGACCCGGTTGTCCCGGTTGGCGCCCAGCCGGCGCCACGGGTCGCTGTCCAGGACCGCGGCGGCGCGCTCGGCCGCCGCGGGGGAGACGCACGACACGTAGATGATGTCGGCGTCGGCGGCGGAGAAGTCCGGATTCTTGGCCAGGTCGCTGTCGGTAGTGCCGAACTCGCTATAGGGCTTGTCGGTGAACCGCTGCGCGGCGGGACGGTCCACGCCCACCGCGGTCAGCACGCTGGCGGGAAAGTTGTTCGCCCCGTAGACGCGCATCGTGGTCGTGGTCAGCTGCACCACCGACACCTGGAAGTGCGGAGCGTCGTGCTTGGCGCCGATATCGGCGGCGCGCTGGCGGAAACCGTTGACCAGGCCGTCGGTGGCACCGCTGCGTGCCGTCGCGGCGCCGACGCCGCGCAGGTTTTCCTCCCAGGCTGCGCCGGGAGCGGCGGTGAACACGGTCGGCGCGATCGCCGCCAGCTGCGGGTACAGCGTCGGCGTCACCCCCACCGAGCCCAGAATCAGGTCCGGATGGGCCGCCGCGATGGCCTTCAGATCGGGCGCGTTGCGGGAGCCGACCCCCGGCGCGTCGTGCACCACCTTGCCGAGGTAGGTCGGCTGACTCGACGATCCTTCCGGCAACGCCGCGGCGACGATGCGGGACTGCAGACCCAGTGCACACAGCATGTCGAGCTGGTCTCCGGAGAGCACCACGATGCGCTGGGGGTCGGCCGGCACCCGGGCGTCAGCGGGCACGACGCCCGCGGCGTTGGGGGCCGGGCGCGGGGGACCGGGATCGGGCGCGGCGGCCTCGCGCGCACACGACTCCTCGGGCTTGCGGTCATTACCCAGCACCCCGGCCCCGGCGATCTGGGTGGTGGGCGTGACCAGAGGTCGCGACGACGCCGCCGTGGGTTTGTCCGAACCGCAGGCAATGCAGGTCAGGGCCAGCGCCGCGACGGACAGGGCGGCCAGGCCGGTTCGGATGCCGCCAAATTGCACGCGTCCGACGTTAACATTCCAGCCCGCTCAGCCCTCGCCGCCCGCGCGGCCGGCCGGCGCTCGCCGAACCAATTACGACAGTTTGTAGGACCAGGCCTACCGTCGAGCCGAACGCGGGCTAAGATTCGAGGCAGCATTGTTGTGCGCCCTTGTCCGGATGGATGTTTGGAGGAGCTGTTGACAGCCGAAGCGCCCCCCTTGGGAGAACTCGAGGCAGTCCGTCCCTACCCGGCCCGGACCGGCCCCAAGGGCAACCTGGTCTACAAGCTGATCACCACGACCGATCACAAGCTGATCGGCATCATGTACTGCGTCGCCTGCTTCATCTTCTTCATGATCGGCGGCCTGATGGCGCTGCTGATGCGTGCGGAGCTCGCGGTACCCGGTCTGCAGTTCCTGTCGAATGAGCAGTACAACCAGCTGTTCACCATGCACGGCACGGCCATGCTGCTGTTCTATGCCACCCCGATCGTGTTCGGCTTCGCCAATTTGGTGCTGCCGCTGCAGATCGGTGCTCCCGACGTGGCCTTCCCGCGGCTGAACGCGTTCTCGTTCTGGCTTTTCCTGTTCGGCGCGACCATCGCCATCGCCGGCTTCATCACCCCGGGCGGCGCCGCGGACTTCGGCTGGACTGCCTACACCCCGCTGACCGACGCCATCCACTCACCCGGCGTCGGCGGTGACCTGTGGATCATGGGCATCGCGGTCGGTGGTCTGGGCACCATCCTGGGCGCGGTCAACATGATCACCACGGTGGTCTGCATGCGCGCGCCGGGCATGACGATGTTCCGGATGCCGATCTTCACCTGGAACATCCTGGTGACCTCGGTGCTGGTGCTGATCGCCTTCCCGCTGCTGACGGCCGCGCTGTTCGGCCTCGCCGCCGACCGGCACCTCGGTGCCCACATCTACGACCCGGCCAACGGCGGGGTGCTGTTGTGGCAGCACCTGTTCTGGTTCTTCGGCCACCCCGAGGTCTACATCCTGGCGTTGCCGTTCTTCGGCGTCGTGAGCGAGATCTTCCCGGTGTTCTCGCGCAAGCCGATCTTCGGCTACACCACCCTGGTCTACGCGACATTGTCGATCGCCGCCCTGTCGGTTGCGGTGTGGGCGCACCACATGTTCGCCACCGGAGCCGTGCTGCTTCCCTTCTTCTCCTTCATGACCTTCCTCATCGCGGTCCCGACCGGGATCAAGTTCTTCAACTGGGTGGGCACGATGTGGAAGGGGCAGTTGACCTTCGAGACGCCGATGCTGTTCGCCATCGGTTTCGCCGTGACGTTCCTGCTCGGCGGTCTCAGCGGTGTGCTGTTGGCCAGCCCGCCCCTGGACTTCCACGTCACCGACAGCTACTTCGTGATCGCGCACTTCCACTACGTGCTGTTCGGCACCATCGTGTTCTCCACGTACGCGGGCATCTACTTCTGGTTCCCGAAGATGACCGGGCGGCTGCTCGACGAACGGCTGGGCAAGCTGCACTTCTGGTTGACGTTCATCGGGTTCCACACCACCTTCCTGGTGCAGCACTGGGTCGGTGACGCGGGCATGCCGCGCCGCTATGCCGACTACCTGCCCACCGATGGCTTCACCACGCTGAACATCGTCTCCACCATCGGGGCCTTCATCCTCGGCATCTCGATGTTCCCGTTCGTCTGGAACGTGTTCAAGAGCTGGCGCTACGGCGAGGTCGTGACCGTCGACGACCCGTGGGGCTATGGCAACTCGCTGGAGTGGGCGACCAGCTGCCCGCCGCCGCGGCACAACTTCACCGAACTGCCCCGGATCCGTTCGGAGCGTCCGGCGTTCGAACTGCACTACCCGCATATGGTCGAGCGGATGCGTGCCGAAGCCCACATCGGCCGTCACGCCACCGCCGGTGAGTCCCCGAAGGGCTTCGGTCCACGGACCGAGCCGGATCGCTCGACAAGTGAGCAGTAGCGGCGGCAACCTGGGTGAGTAAGTCACCCAAGGTGTCGGTGCTGATCACCGTCACCGGCGTCGACCAGCCAGGGGTCACGTCTGCGCTCTTCGGCGTGCTTGCCCGGCACCGGGTCGAGCTGCTCAACGTCGAGCAGGTGGTGATCAGGTCCCGCCTGACGCTGGGCGTACTGGTGTCCTGCCCACAGGAGGTCGCCGACGGCACCGCGTTGCGGGACGACGTCGAAACGGCAATCCGTGACGTGGGCTTGGACGTCGCGATCGAGCGAAGTGACGACCTGCCGATCATCCAGGAGCCGTCCACCCACACCATTTTCGTGCTGGGCCGCCCCATCACCGCCCGGGCCTTCGGCGCGGTGGCCAGGGAAGTGGCGGATCTCGGCGTCAACATCGATTTCATCCGCGGCGTCTCCGATTACCCGGTCACCGGTCTGGAGCTGCGGGTCTCCGTGCCGCCCGGCGCCTACGGTCCGCTGCAGAGTTCGCTTACCAAGGTGGCCGCCGATGAGCAGGTCGACGTGGCGCTGGAGGATTACGGTCTGGCCTGGCGCACCAAACGGCTAATCGTGTTCGACGTCGACTCGACGTTGGTCCAGGGCGAGGTCATCGAGATGCTGGCGGCCCGTGCCGGCGCCGAGGGCAAGGTCGCGGCGATCACCGAGGCCGCCATGCGTGGCGAACTGGACTTCGCGGAATCGCTCGAGCAGCGGGTCGCCACGCTGGCGGGCCTGCCCGCGTCGGTGATCGATGACGTCGCCGGCCAGCTGGAGCTGATGCCGGGGGCCCGCACCACGCTGCGTACGCTGCAGCGCTTGGGTTTTCGCTGCGGCGTGGTGTCCGGCGGCTTCCGGCGCATCATCGAGCCCCTGGCCGAGGAGCTCAAACTGGACTTCGTGGCCGCCAACGAGTTGGAGATCGTCGACGGCACCCTCACCGGCCGCGTATTGGGCACGATCGTCGATCGCGCCGGTAAAGCCACCGCGTTGCGGGCGTTCGCCGAGCAGTACGGGGTGCCGATGGAGCAGACCGTCGCGGTCGGCGACGGCGCCAACGACATCGACATGCTGGCGGCCGCGGGCATGGGCATCGCATTCAACGCCAAGCCCGCGCTGCGTGAGGTGGCGGACGCGTCGTTGAGCCATCCGTACCTGGACACCGTGCTCTTCCTTCTCGGCGTGACGCGCGGCGAGATCGAAGCCGCCGACGCGATGGACGGCGTGGTCCGCCGGGTCGAAATCCCCGCCGAGTAGTCGGCTCGGCTGGCTCGGCCCGGCCTGGCAGCTCGGGCGGGGGAGCTGCCGCTCAGCTCGGCGAGCAGACGCAAAGTCGCCTCGGAGCGTGCGCTCCAAGGTGACTTTGCGACTGCTCGCGCCAGGGCGGTACCCAACACATGATAAGTTCTTCAATTGTTAAATTGATGAAGTCTTAGCGAGGGTCGGGTGTCGGAGCCGCTTTACAAGTTGAAGGCCGAGTTCTTCAAGACCCTGGGCCACCCGGCACGGGTCCGGATCCTCGAGCTGTTGTCGGAGCGCGACCACACGGTGGCTGAGTTACTGCCGGAAGTGGGCCTGGAGTCCTCGAACCTGTCCCAACAACTCGCGGTGCTGCGCCGGGCCGGGGTGGTGACGGCGCGCAAGGATGGCAACACGGTGATCTACTCGATCACCTCACCACTGATCGCCGAACTGATGGCGGTGGCCCGCCGGGTGCTGACCGGCATGCTGACCGGCCAGGTCGCGATGCTCGAGGACCTGCGCGCCAACCCTTCCGCGGGCCGGCGCTAGGCACGCAGATGGGTTGGTTGGGCAGAATACTGCGGCTCGGGCGGATCACCGAAAGTGCGGGCCGGCAACCCGCGTCGGCCGTGGCAGCGCCGACCGGGGTCAGGGGATCATTGCAGGTGCGGCACGTCGATGCGGGTTCGTGCAACGGCTGCGAGGTGGAGATCTCCGGAGCGTTCGGGCCGGTCTACGACGCCGAGCGGTTCGGCGCCCGGCTGGTCGCGTCGCCCCGGCACGCGGACGCGCTCCTGGTCACCGGCGTGGTGACCCGCAACATGGCGCAGCCGCTGCGTAACACCCTGGCAGCGACGCCGCATCCGCGGGTGGTGATCGCCTGTGGAGACTGCGCCGTCAACCGCGGCGTGTTCGGTGATGCCTACGGGGTGGTGGGCGCGGTCGGTGAGGTGATCCCGGTCGACGTACAGGTCCCGGGCTGTCCGCCCTCGCCCGATCAGGTGGTTGCGGCGTTGCGATCGGTGACGGGCCGGTGACGGCGGCGCTGGCTGGCGATGCTACGCCGGAAACGTTGTCCCGCAACGGAATCGGCTCCGGATTCAGTGGCGGGGCGACGGCCGGAATCGGTGCTGCGGGTGTGACGCTGGGGCTGAGCGCGATATTCGGAACCGTACCGCCGGTGCGGGTGCCCTGGCTGCTGGCACTGAGCGGGATTGAACTCGACGTCAACCGACTGGGCGGGTTCTTCATCGCGTTGACCGGGGCGGTCGCCGTCGCCGTGGGCGTTTACAGCATCGGCTACCTGCGCCGCGAGCGGCTCGGCGCGGTCGCGCAGCTGACAATGCCGCTGTTCGTCGCAGCGATGCTGTTGGTGCCCGCTGCCGGGTCGGCGACCACCTTTCTGCTGGCCTGGGAGCTGATGGCGATCACCTCCTTGATCCTGCTGGCCTCTGGCCATGGCCGGGCGGAAGTCCGTTCCGCGGCAGCCTATTACGCGGTGATGACACAGCTGGGTTTTGCCGCGATCCTGCTCGGGCTGATGGTGGCGGCCGCGGCGGCGGGCAGCGACCGGTTCGCCGACATGACCGGGATCTCGGGTCCGACGCGCAACGCGGTCTTTGTGTTGACTCTGCTGGGTTTCGGATCCAAGGCAGGCCTGCTGCCCATGCATGCGTGGTTGCCGCGCGCGCACCCCGAAGCGCCGAGTCCGGTATCGGCGTTGATGAGTGCCGCAATGGTCAACCTCGGCGTGTACGGGATCATCCGGATAGACCTGCAGGTGCTCGGCCCTGGCCCGCGGTGGTGGGGCGCCACGCTGCTGGTCGTCGGTGCGATCTCGGCCATGTACGGGGTGCTGCAGGCTTCCGTTGCCGCGGACCTCAAACGCCTGCTGGGGTATTCGACGATCGAGAACATGGGCCTGGTCGTCTTGGCGCTGGGTACCGCGACGCTCTTTTCGGCCTGCGGCGCCGGTGCGGCCGCCGTGATCGCCATGACGGCCGCCCTGCTGCACCTGATCGCGCACGCTGCTTTCAAGAGCCTCGGATTCATGGCCGCCGGTTCGGTCCTGGTGGCCACCGGTGTGCGCGACCTGGACCGGCTGGGCGGGCTGGCGCGCCGAATGCCCTATACCACAACTCTTTTCGGATTGTCCGCCCTGGGCGCGTCGGGGTTGCCGCTGGGTGCGGGATTCGTCAGCGAATGGCTGCTGGTGCAGTCGCTGATTCATGCCCGGCCCGAACACAGTTCGTTAATCGGATTGGTGACGCCCATCGGCATTGGAGCGGTGGCGCTGACGACGGGGTTAGGGGTGGCGGCGATGGTCAAGGCGTTCGGTACCGGCTTTTTGGCGCGCGCCCGTTCCGAGGGGGCAGCTCATGCGCGCGAGGCGCCGGCCAGCATGCTGGGCGGGATGGCGGTGGCCGCCGCCGGTTGCGTCGTCGTCGCCGTGCTACCGTTCGTCGCCGCCCCGACCCTGCAGTCGGTGCTGGACAGTGTCCCGGCGTCTCGCAACGCCGACCTGACCGGCATGGGGATGGTGCTGCGGCTGCCGGGAATCGACGGTTCCATGTCGCCGACCCTGCTGGCCGCCGCGCTGGCCGGCGCGCTCCTGGTTGTGCCGGCATTGACCAGGTGCGGATCGCGGCACCGCCCCGAACCGGCGACCTCGCCGCTTTGGGCTTGCGGCGCCGACGACCTCACACCGCGGATGCAATACACCGCAACATCTTTCGCCCAACCGCTGCAACGAGTCTTCGACGACGTCTTGCGGCCCGATACCGGTGTCGAGGTGACACACCTGGAGGAAACCCGCTACCACGTCGCGCGGATCGCCTACCGGGCCAACGTCTCCGACGCCATCGAAGACCGGATCTACGCTCCGGTATTGCGGACCCTAGCCGCATGCGCCATGGCGGTCCGCCGCGCCCACAACGGAAGTGTGCATCTCTACCTCGGTTACGGCGTCCTCGGTGTGTTGATCGTCTTGGTGGTAGCGCGATGAACGTCAGCTCCGCGCTGGCCGGTGCGGCGCAGATCAGCGGTGTCATGGCCGGGGCACCGTTGGTGCTCGGGTTGATGCGCCAGGTCCGCGCCCGGTCCGAGGGACGGCGCGGCGCAGGCGTTTTGCAGCCTTGGCGGGATCTGCGTAAGCAGCTGCGCAAACAGCAGATCACCCCGTCGGGTACCACGCTGGTCTTCGCGGCCGCGCCGGTGGTCTTGGCGGCCACCACGCTGCTGATCGCCGCGATAGTGCCACTGGTGGCAACCGGTTCGCCGCTGGATCCGGTCGCGGACCTGTTCGGTGTGGTCGGCCTGCTGTTCGTGGGCACGGTCGCGTTGACGCTGGCAGGCATCGACACCGGCACGTCCTTCGGCGGTATGGGCGCCAGCCGTGAGATCACCATCGCCGCGCTGGTGGAGCCGACGATTCTGCTCGCCGTCTTCGCGCTGTCCATTCCGGCTCGTTCGGCCAATCTGGGCGCCATCGTCGGCTTCACCCTAGCCAACCCCGGCGAGGTGGTGTCGGTGGCGGGAATACTGGCATTCGTCGCGTTGGTGATCGTCGTCATCGCCGAGACCGGACGGCTGCCGGTGGACAACCCGGCGACCCACCTGGAACTGACCATGGTGCACGAGGCGATGGTGCTCGAGTATGCCGGACCGAAGCTGGCACTCGTCGAGTGGGCGGGCGCCATGCGCCTGACGGTGCTGCTGGCGTTGCTGGCGAATCTGTTTGTCCCGTGGGGGATTGCCGGTGACCGGCCCACCCTGCTCGGCGTGGGCATCGGCATCGCCGCCGTCAGCGGCAAGGTGGCCGCGGCCGCGGTCGTCCTGGCCGGCGCTGAGGTGTTCATCGCCAAGCTGCGACTGTTCCGGGTGCCTGAATTACTGGCCGGTTCCTTTCTGCTGGCTCTGCTCGCGGTGAGTTCAGCGAACTTCTTTGCGGCACCGGCGTGACGGGATGACCGACTCTTACGTGGGCGTGCTCGATCTGGCACCGGGCGGACTGGTGCTGACCGCGGTGCTGATCGTGTGGCGGCGTGACCTGCGTTCGATCGTGCGGTTGCTGGCGCTGCAAGGTGTGGCCCTGGCGGCAATACCGGCGATTCTCGGTGTGCACAGTCAGGATTGGGAGCTGGTCGCGGTCGGGGCGGCTTTGTTCGTGTTGCGCGGGGTGGTGTTGCCCTGGCTGCTCGCGCGCGCACTGGGCGCCGAAGAGCGACAGCAGCGCGAGGCGACACCACTGGTCAACAGCACCGCGTCGCTGTTGATCGCTGCCGCGCTCACGATGGTCGCCCTGGCCGTCACCAGGCCGGTGGTGGACCTGGACCCGGGCGCCGCGGTCAGTGCCGTCCCGGCGGGGCTGGCGGTGGTGCTGATCGCGATGTTCGTGATGGTCACCCGTCGGCACGCCATCTCCCAGGCTGCGGGTTTCCTGATGTTGGACAACGGGATTGCGGCCACGGCATTTCTGCTGACGTCGGGGGTGCCGTTGATCGTCGAACTCGGTGCCTCGCTGGATGTGCTGTTCGCGCTGATCGTGTTGGGCGTGCTGACCGGCCGACTGCGGCGCATGTTCGGCCGACCCGACCTCGACCGGCTGCAGAGATTGCGGGATTGAGTATGACGATGGGATTGATTTTGGCGCCGATACTGGCGCCCGCGGTGGCCGCCGGCGTCGCGTTCGTCGGCGGGTGGCGGCGCCCGACCACGGTGCTGACGGTGCTGTCGGCGTTGGCCGTTCTGGGATCCGCCGTGGCGCTGGCCATCACGACCGGCGTGCGCCAGCACGTCGTGCTGGGCGGTCTGCTGCGCACCGATGCGCTGTCGGTGACGATGCTGATCGTCATCGGCGTCGTCGGCACCCTGGCGACCTGGGCGGGCATCGGCTACATCGACGCCGAACTGGCCCGCGGCCACACCGACCGGCGCGACGCGCGCATGTATGGCACGCTGATTCCAGCGTTCCTGTCGGCCATGGCAATTGCGGTATCCGCCAACAACATCGGCGTGATCTGGGTAGCCGTCGAAGCCACCACGGTGATCACGGCGTTTCTGGTCGGACACCGTCGCACCGCCACGGCCCTGGAAGCAACCTGGAAGTACGTGGTGATCTGCTCGGTCGGCATCGCCGTCGCGTTTCTGGGTACCGTCCTGTTGTACTTCGCCGCGCGTCATGCCGGCGCCGGCGGCGCCGGCGCCCTGAACCTCGATGTGCTGGCCGCCCGCGCCGCACATCTCGACCCGGCGGTCACCAGGCTGGCCGGCGGCCTGCTGCTGATCGGATATGGCGCGAAGGTCGGGTTGGTACCGTTTCACGGTTGGCTTGCCGATGCGCACAGCCAGGCCCCGGCGCCGGTGTCGGCGTTGATGAGCGGAGTGCTTCTGTCGGTTGCGTTTTCGGTGCTGATCCGGCTACGGCCGATCGTCGACGCTGCGGTGGGGCCGGGCTTCCTGCGCGCCGGTCTCTTGACGGTGGGGCTCGCCACGGTGTTGGTCGCCGCGCTGTTGCTCACGGTGGCAACCGATCTCAAGCGGATGTTGGCGTACTCCTCGATGGAGAACATGGGATTGATCGCGGTGGCGGCGGCCGCGGGCACCAAGCTTGCGATCGCCGCACTGTTGCTGCACGTGCTGGCGCACGGCGTCGGCAAGACGGTGCTGTTCCTGGCCGGTGGGCAGTTGCAGGCGGCGCACGGCTCGACGGCGATCGACGAGATCGGCGCCGTCTTGTCGCGGTCGCGGTTGGTCGGCGGGTCCTTCGCCGTCGGTGTGGTTGTCCTGCTTGGGTTACCGCCGTTCGCCATGTTCGCCAGCGAGATCTCGATCGCCCGTTCGCTGGCCGATGCCCGGTTGTCCTGGGCACTGTCCATCACACTGTTGCTCATGGTGGTGGCGTTCTCGGCGCAGGTCGGCAATTCGCGGCGCATCCTGCTCGGGGCGCCGAGCGACCAGGCGCCGCCCATCGTGGTACCCGCCGCCGTGGCGGGCGCCCTGGTCACCGGTGTGGCGGCGTCACTGGTGCTGGGGGTGACGGCAGGACCACTCACCGGCTTGTTCAGTGCTGCCGCCGGCCAGTTCGGAGCGGGTTGATGCAACGGCGCGAGGTCTCGAGCGACGAACTCGCCGGAGCAGTAGAGGATCTGCTGGACAACGGTTTTCGGCTGGCGCTGGTGGCTGCCCACGATGACGGCGATGCGATGAGGATCGTGTACCTGTTGTTGGCCGGCGGGCCGGACCGCCGAGTCGAGCTCACGCTGACCACCGATACCGCCCAGCCGTCGGTGCCCTCGCTTGGCCATCTGTCGATCCCCGCCGGCCGCTTCGAGCGCGAGATGATGGACCTCTACGGCGTGCTGCCGCTCGGGCATCCCCAGCCGCGACGGTTGGTCAGCCACGCGCACTGGCCGCAGGACTGGCATCCGATGCGCCGCAATGCCGGGCGGCCCCCGGACTTCGCGACGGTCGGCGGATTCCCGTTCGTGACCGTCGACGGCCCAGGGGTTTTCGAGATTCCGGTCGGACCCGTGCACGCCGGCCTGATCGAGCCGGGGCACTTCCGGTTTTCGGTCATCGGTGAATCGGTGTTGCGGCTGAAGGCTCGATTGTGGTTCGTGCACAGGGGAGTCGAGAAGCTGTTTGAAGGGCGTACCGCCCCGGGTGCCGTCGAGTTCGCCGAGCGAATCAGCGGCGACAGCTCGGCCGCGCATGCCATGGCCTATAGCCTTGCCGCCGAGGATGCGCTCGGGGTCGACATACCCGAACCGGTGCACGCGTTGCGGGCGATGCTGGTCGAATTGGAGCGGCTCTACAACCATGCCGCCGACTTGGGCGCACTGGCCAACGATGTCGGCTTCGCGCTGGCCAATGCACACGCCCAACGCGTCCGCGAATGCCTGTTGCGGATCAACGGCCGGGTCACCGGCCATCGCCTGTTACGCGGCGCGATGCGGCCGGGTGGCGTTGTACTGCAGCAACTTCCGGATCTCGCGGAGTTGCGCACGCTGGCCCGCGATGTTGCCGAGATCAGCGAACTGACACTGGGCAATCCGGTTATCTACGACCGGTTTGCCGACACCGCGGTGCTGAGCCGCGACGATGCCCATGCCCTCGGCTGCCTGGGCTACGTGGCCCGCGCCAGCGGCGTCAGCACCGACGCGCGCCTGGACCACCCGACCACCGCAATGCCGGTCGTTCCGGTGGTCCGGACCGAGGGGGACGTGCTGGCCCGCTACACGATCCGGCGCGACGAGTTCGCCGCGTCCGTCGACCTCATCGCGGCGTGCATCGATCGGCACGATGGCCGGTTGGAGCACCAGTCACCCCTGCCGGCGGGCCGGAATTCGGGGGTGGGGATCGTCGAAGGGTGGCGCGGGACGGTGGTCCACCGGGTCGAGGTCGACGCCGGGACGGTCACGCGGTGCAAGGTGGTCGATCCGTCCTGGTTCAACTGGCCCGCCCTGCCCGTCGCGATGGCCGACACGATCGTGCCGGACTTCCCGTTGGCCAACAAGAGCTTCAACCTGTCCTACGCCGGCAACGACCTATAAGGGTGAGCAGACACAAAATCGCGTTGGAGCGGACGCTCCAGCGCGATTTTGTGTCTCTTCGCGGGGTAACGCGACCCGGCAACCAGCGCCGGGGTGCGGTACGGCACGATGGGCGGGTGCCCGAATCAGGCTCTCTCGAGGCCGATCCCGACCTGCTGATCGACTTCAGAAATGTGTCGCTGCGCCGTGGCGGACGCACCCTGGTGGGACCGCTGGACTGGGCCGTCGAACTCGACGAACGCTGGGTGATCATCGGACCCAACGGGGCGGGAAAGACGTCGCTGCTGCGCATGGCCGCTGCCTCCGAGCACCCCTCCGGCGGGACGGCGTTCGTGCTGGGGGAGCGGCTCGGCCGGGTCGACGTCAGCGAGCTGCGCGCCCGCATCGGGCTGAGCTCTTCCGCCCTGGCCCAGCGCATACCGTCCGACGAAGTGGTGCGCGACCTCGTCGTGTCGGCCGGCTACTCGGTGCTGGGCCGCTGGCGCGAGCGCTACGAGGACGTCGACTACCGCCGCGCGGTCGACATGCTGGAGAGCCTGGGTGCCGAGCACCTCGCTGACCGAACCTACGGAACCCTGTCCGAGGGCGAGCGTAAGCGGGTGCTGATCGCGCGCGCCCTGATGACCGATCCGGAATTGCTGCTGCTCGACGAGCCCGCCGCCGGTCTGGACTTGGGTGGCCGCGAGGAACTGGTGGCCCGGCTGGCCGATCTGGCCGCCGACCCCGACGCGCCGGCGCTGGTGCTGGTCACCCATCACGTCGAGGAAGTGCCACCGGGATTCAGTCACTGCCTGCTGCTGTCGGAGGGTCAGGTCGTCGCCTCCGGCCTGCTGCCCGACGTGTTGAACGCCGAAAACCTGTCCGCGGCGTTCGGGCAGCGGATCGCGCTGGATGTGGTCGACGGACGGTACTTCGCCCGTCGGGTTCGGACTCGAGCAGCGCATCGGAGGCGCTCATGAACGAACCGCACGTTCCGCTCCCGGCGCGTCCGGCCGCCACCGTGATGCTGGTCCGCGATGCGCCCGGGGGCTTGAACATCTTCCTGATGCGCCGTCATTCCGCCATGGAGTTCGCTCCCGGGGTCATCGTCTTCCCCGGTGGCGGGGTCGACGACCGCGACCGCAACGCCGACCTGGTAACCAAGGGCGCGTGGGCCGGTCCGCCGCCGGACTGGTGGGCGCAGCGGTTCGGCATCGAGACCGACCTGGCCATCGCTTTGGTTTGCTCCGCAGCGCGGGAGACGTTCGAGGAGTCGGGCGTGCTGTTCGCCGGCCCCGCCGACGATCCGCACGCCATCGTCGGCGACGCCTCGGTGTACCGCGAATCGCGCCACGCGCTGGCCGACCACACGCTGTCCTTCGCGGACTTCCTGCGCCGCGAGAAGTTGGTGTTGCGCTCGGATCTGCTTCGGCCGTGGGCGAACTGGGTCACTCCGGAAGCCGAGCGGACCCGTCGCTATGACACCTACTTCTTCGTGGCGGCCCTGCCCGAGGGGCAGCGCGCCGACGGTGAGAACACCGAATCGGACTTCTCCGGTTGGGCGCTGCCGCAGGAGGCTATCGCCGACTTCGAGTCCGGCCGCAACGTGTTGCTGCCGCCGACCTGGACGCAGCTGGATTCATTGGCCGGCCGCAGCGTCGCCGAGGTGCTTGCCGTCGAACGTCAGATCGTGCCCGTCCAGCCGCTGCTGGAGAAGCGAGGCGACAACTGGGTCTTCGAGTTCTTCGACTCCGACCGCTACCACCGGGCCCGGGAAGCCGGCGGATCGATGGAATGGCCCCTGTGAGCACTCACTCACGCGAGTTCGTGACCGTAATGGTCAGCGACGGGTCGCAGGACCCCGGTCTGGCCATGCTGCTGCTGTCCCGGCCACCCACCAACGCAATGACCCGGCAGGTCTACCGCGAGATCGTCGCCGCCGCCGACGAGTTGGGCCGGCGCGACGACGTCGCCGCGGTGATCCTGTTCGGCGGCCACCAGATCTTCTCCGCCGGCGACGATATGCCCGAACTGCGAA
Source organism: Mycobacterium sp. NGS49 (assembly GCF_059812565.1). Lineage (NCBI taxonomy): Bacteria > Bacillati > Actinomycetota > Actinomycetes > Mycobacteriales > Mycobacteriaceae > Mycobacterium > Mycobacterium sp. NGS49. The sequence continues at coordinate 40,041 of NZ_JCALCX010000009.1, forward strand.
CGCTCAGCACCGCCGAGGTCGGCACCGCGGCGCGGGTGCGGCGCGAGGCCGTCGAGGCGGTGGCGGCGATACCCAAGCCCACCGTGGCGGCCATCACCGGATACGCCCTGGGCGCCGGCCTCACGTTGGCATTGGCCGCCGATTGGCGGGTCAGCGGCGACAACGTGAAATTCGGCGCCACCGAGATCCTGGCCGGCCTGGTGCCCGGCGGAGACGGAATGGCCCGTCTGACCCGTGCGGCCGGTCCGAGCAGGGCCAAGGAACTGGTCTACAGCGGCCGATTCTTCGACGCCGAGGAGGCGTTGGAACTCGGTCTGATCGACGACATGGTCGCTCCCGACGACGTGTACGACGCCGCGGCGGCCTGGGCGAGGCGGTTTCTGGGCGGTCCGCGGACCGCGCTGGCCGCCGCGAAAGCCGGAATCAACGCCGTCTACAACGGGTCCTCCGCCAGCGAACGGCTGGCCGCCGACGACCGCCGTTACGTCGAGGTGTTCGCCGCTGGTCAGGACGGCGATAACGGTAGCGGTTAGCGGGCGGATAGGCTGCCCTGCATGACGAGGAGTTCTGAAATCCCCGCCGCCAACCCCCACGCCACCGCGGAGCAGGTAGAGGCGGCCCGGCACGACAGCAAGCTCGCGCAGGTGCTCTACCACGATTGGGAAGCCGAGAGCTACGACGACAAGTGGTCCATCTCGTATGACCAGCGCTGCATCGATTACGCCCGCGGCCGCTTCGACGCGATAGTGCCCGAAGAGGTCCTTCGCGACCTGCCCTACGACCGCGCCCTGGAACTGGGTTGCGGCACCGGGTTCTTCCTGCTCAACCTGATCCAGGCCGGGGTGGCCCGGCGCGGATCGGTCACCGATCTCTCGCCCGGCATGGTCAAGGTCGCCACCCGCAACGGGCAGTCGCTGGGTCTGGACATCGACGGCCGGGTCGCCGACGCCGAGGGCATCCCCTACGACGACAACACCTTCGACCTGGTGGTCGGGCACGCCGTGCTGCACCACATTCCCGACGTCGAACTGTCGCTGCGCGAGGTGCTGCGCGTCCTCAAGCCCGGTGGTCGGTTCGTGTTCGCCGGGGAGCCGACCACGGTGGGCAACGGCTACGCGCGGGCGCTGGCGGACCTGACATGGAACGTCACCATCCGCGCGGTGAAGTTGCCCGGACTGGGCAGCTGGCGCCGCCCGCAAGAGGAGATCGACGAGAATTCGCGGGCCGCGGCCCTGGAATGGATCGTCGACCTGCACACGTTCGACCCCAAGGACCTCGAGCGCATGGCCGCCAACGCCGGTGCGGTGGAGATCAGGACCGCCAGCGAGGAGTTCACCGCCGCCATGCTCGGCTGGCCGGTACGCACCTTCGAGTCCACCGTGCCGCCCGGCAAGCTGGGCTGGGGCTGGGCGAAGTTCGCGTTCAACGGCTGGAAGGCGCTGAGCTGGGTGGACGCCAACATCTGGCGGCACGTCGCCCCGAAGGGGTGGTTCTACAACGTGATGGTCACCGGGGTCAAACCCTCCTGAGTGTCTTCGGCTCCGGCGACGTCAGCTATCTGCGCTCGGAATCGGGCATGTCGGCCCTGGCGGCCGTCGCCCAACTGGAGTTGAGCGAGACCACGCGGGTCGCCGACATTGCCCGGGTGCGCAGCCGATTCGGCGAGCGGGCCCCGGTCCTGGTGGAGACGACGCTGCTGCGCCGCAAGGCGGCCGAGAAGCTGAGCGGGCTTGGCGAAGTGTCGGGCTGGCTGTTCACCGGCGAATCGCTGCAGCAGGCCACGGCGGCACCGGTGGCGCTGCACCGCGCCGGCCGGCTGGCCGGGCGGGTGGTGCACGACGCGACCTGCTCCATCGGCACGGAGTTGGCCGCCTTGAGGGGTGTCGCGCAGCGCCTGATCGGCAGCGACATCGACCCTGTCCGGCTGTCGATGGCACGCCACAACCTGGGCGACGAAATCGCCCTCTGCCGTGCCGACGCCCTGCACCCGGTGACCCGCGACGCGGCCATCATCGCCGACCCGGCGCGGCGCGGCGGCGGCCGTCGCCGCTTCAGACCGGCCGACTACCGGCCCGCGCTGGGCCCGTTACTGGACGCCTACCGCGGCCGGGACCTGGCGGTGAAGTGCTCTCCCGGAATCGATTTCGACGAACTGCAGCGGCTCGGATTCGACGGTGAGATCGAGGTGACGTCGTTGCGGGGCTCCGTTCGGGAGGCGTGTCTGTGGTCTGGCGGGCTGGCCCAGCCGGGGGTGCGCCGACGCGCGAGCGTCCTCGATAGCGGCGAACAGGTCACCTCAGCAGACCCTGACGACTGCCCGACGGGCCCTGCCGGGCGGTGGATCGTCGATCCCGACGGCGCCGTCGTGCGGGCCGGGCTGGTACGTCACTACGGCGCCCGCCACGGGCTGTGGCAACTCGACCCCGACATCGCCTACCTGAGCGGGAATGAGCTACCACCGGGCGTGCGCGGCTTCGAAGTCCTCGAGCAGCTTGCCTTCGACGAGCGCCGGTTGCGTCAAGCCCTCACGGCGCTGGGCTGCGGGGCGGTGGAAATCCTGGTCCGCGGGGTGCAGGTGGACCCTGACGCCCTGCGTCGGCGCTTGCGGCTGCGCGGTGACAGAGCGCTGTCGGTGGTGATCGCCCGCATCGGACGCAGCGGTGCGGATACCGCGAGTCACGCCGTGGCTTATGTTTGCTGTCCGTCCCGGTAACGCCGGGTACGCTGGCGGCGATTACGTGATAGGGCGTGTTCGCGCCATCGTTGGTGTGCAAGGACTCGGTGCAAGGACAGATGATGCGTTATCTGATGACGGCCACGGTGCTGGCCGTTGCCGCCGTGCTGGGCTGGCCGGCCAACGCCGCGCCGCAATCGTGCGCCGCATTGGGCGGCTCGGTGGAGACTGCCCAGATCTGCCACATCCACCAATCCGGGCCGACGTACACGCTGGACATCTCCTTCCCTGTGGACTATCCCGATCAGCAGGCACTGACCGACTACATCACCCAGAACCGCGACGGGTTCGTCAATGTTGCGCAGGGTTCGGGCCGGCGTGACCAGCCGTATCAGATGGACGCCACCAACGAACAGCACAGCGCCGTACAACCGCCCCACAACACCCGCAGCGTGGTGCTGAAGTTCTTCCAGGATCTGGGCGGGGCCCGTCCGTCGAACTGGTACAAGGCCTTCAACTACAACCTCACCACGAAGCAGCCCATCACCTTCGACACGCTGTTCGCGCCGAACGCCAACGCGCTGGACACCATCTTCCCGATCGTGCAGCGCGAGCTGGAGCACCAGACCGGGCTGGGGGTGGCCATCTCGCCGGGCGCCGGTCGTGACCCCACCAACTACCAGAATTTCGCCATCACCGACGACGCGCTGATCTTCTACTTCGCCCAGGGCGAATTGTTGCCGTCGTTCGCCGGCGCCACCCAGGTCCAGGTGCCGCGCAGCTCGATCCCGCCGCTGACCGTCTAGCCGGCTAGGCCGGTTCGAAGCTGTACACCTGACCGTCACTGGTGGCAGCCACCACTTGCCGCTCCTTGCCCACCGAAACCCCCAACGGCGTTCCGGTGGCCGCCGGGAGTGGGTAGCTGTTGAGGGTGTGGCCATCGCCCGGATCGAAGACCAACAGTGACATGCCGGCGGCCACGGTATAGCCGACACCGGCGCCGGCCACCGACGACGTCGACAGCGGCGTGACGTCATCGCGTCGCCACGCGGCCTCGGCGTGATCGCCCGCATCGCGGAAGGCGGTCAGCCGGGCATCGGGGCCGCCGCCGGACACGATCACACCCCCAGGAGTGACGGTGGGCGGCGTCTGCGCCGAGAAGCCAAGGGGCACAGACCATTTTACCTTCCCGTCGGCGGCGTGCAGCGCCCACAGCCGTTGGTCGCGGCCGTTGACGTAGACGGTGGACCCGTCGGCGGACAACACCGGACTGCCCAGCACGCCGGCGCCGACGGCGTCGCTGGTCCACTCTCGGGCGAACTGGCCGCCGCGGTACTTCAGTCCGACCAGTCCCGCGGCCGGGGCACCCGGTTGCCATACGCTGATCACCAGTGTTCCGCTGGCCGTCGAGAACGCGGGTGCGGCCGCCACCGGGCAGCCCGCACGTGCCGGCGCGCAGTCGGCCAACCCACGGGTGGCATCGGCCGGGTCAACGCCTTCCACCAGATCCACCGCCGTGCCGACGACAGCACCGCGGTGAGTGTCGAATACCAGCAGCTGGCCCAGGTGCGTGCTCACCAGGAGGCGCCCGTCGCCCAGGAACCGCGGGGTGGTCGGCATGCCGATCACCGGCTGCCGCCAGCGCGTCCACTGAGTCGGCGGGAACGAAATAATCGCGCCGGGCTGCCCGACGTAGAGGTTGTCGAAGCCGTCGAACAACGGACCGCCGAAACCGCCACCCTGCACCAGGCGGGTGCACCAGCGTTGCCGCCCGTTCCCGAGCTCCCACTCCATGAATGAGCAACCACCCGGCGTCTGTGCGTTGAGTGCGAGGTAGCCGCGGGCTCCCAGGGCCGGTCCGGCCGCCAGACTTCCCTTGGCCGACCGCGTCCATCGCAGCACGAGCTTGCCGGCCCCCGCTGCCGGGCTGTAGCTGCTGTTGGCGGCGTCGCCGTATTGTGCCGGCCAGCCCAGCGCGGGTGCCGCATCCACCCAGGAGTCGGTATTGCCGCAGCCGCCGAGCGCGAGGATGAGCATGGCCGCCAGAACAGGCGTCAGAAGACGTCGCACGAGCACACGTGAGGGTAACCCGTCGAGCTTTGCGGGGATCGCCCGACGCCGCAGCCCGCCGTTAGCCCGTGCGGCATCGTCGGTAGGCTTCCGCACATGACGAGCATGTGGGGTGCTCCGCTGCATCGCCGATGGCGCGGAGGGCGGCTCAGAGACCCGCGCCAGGCGAAATTCCTGACGCCGGCCTCGCTGAAGTGGGTGCTGCGCAATAAGGCATACACGCCGTGGTACCTGGTGCGATATTGGCGCTTGCTGAAGTTCAAGCTGCAGAATCCGCACATCATCACCCGCGGCATGGTGTTCCTGGGCAAGGGTGTCGAGATCCACTGCACACCGGAACTGGCCCAGCTGGAGATCGGCCGTTGGGTGCACATCGGGGACAAGAACACCATCCGGGCGCACGAGGGGTCGCTGCGGTTCGGCGACAAGGTCGTGCTGGGCCGCGACAACGTCATCAACTGCTACCTCGACATCGAACTCGGTGACTCCGCGTTGATGGCGGACTGGTGCTACGTCTGCGATTTCGACCACCGGATGGACGACATCACCCTGCCGATCAAAGACCAGGGCATCATCAAGTCGCCGGTGCGGATCGGCCCGGACACCTGGATCGGGGTGAAGGTCTCGGTGCTTCGCGGCACAGCCGTCGGCCGGGGGTGCGTGCTGGGCTCGCACGCGGTGGTGCGGGGTGTCATCCCGGACTATTCGATCGCGGTCGGCGCCCCGGCCAAGGTGGTCAAGAACCGCAAGCTGTCCTGGGAGACGTCAGCCGCCCAACGCGCTGAACTGGCTGCCGCGCTTGCCGACATCGAACGCAAGAAGGCCGCCCAGTAGCAGGGTTGCAGACCCGCTCACCATGCTGTTCTATCAACCCTACCGGGGACCGCGTATCTCGCCCTCCTTGCCGTAAGCACACGATGGGAGCGCGGATGAACAAGCCGACTATTGCAGTGGTGGGTGTGGCGGCGGCCATAGCTCTGGGCACCTTGGTGCCGGCATGCGACAGCAAGTCCGACAACGCGTCTCCGTCATCGGTGGCGTCGTCATCAGGCTCGACCAGCGCCGGGTCGTCGGCATCGGCCACGGCGACCTCTCCGACAGGCGCGCCTGCTGACTACACCAACCTGGTGGTTCCGGCCACCGACATCAGCGCCTTATCGGGGACCCCCTTCACCGTGGGCCAGCCGGCCACTCCGACCGACGGGACGCCGGGAGCGCAGGGCACATTCAAGAATTCGGCCGGCGACAACATCATCAGTGTCAACATATTCGTCCTGCCGGACCCCGCGGCTGCGGTCAACGCCATGAACGGCACGCTGGGTTCCATCGACAGCACGGTGGTCGGCGGCACCCCGCAGCCCGTTTCCGTCGGCAACGGGGGAACGCTGGTGGCGGGAACGTCGCCGGACAAGTCGAAAGCGGTGACGGTGCTGTTGTTCACCGAGGGCAGGGCGTCGGTCACCCTGCACTTCGAAAGCCCCCCGGCAGACGTGGTTCCGATCGATTTCGCCACTGCGGTCGCTCAGGCGCAGGACGGCACGATCAAGAAGAACCTGCCCGCTTAGCACGGCCGTCGCCTGGTCTCGCCCATCGTCCGGCGGGACACTGACACCACGCACATGACACGCCGAGGCGGGTGTGCGTGGCTTCAATTTCGGCCACCGCGCGGCATGCCGACGGCGATGGTTATCCGGGGTTATCAGGTCCGGGCTACTCCGGGTGGTCGTCGACCTTGAAATCGAAATTGACGTCGCCGCCTACCACGTCGGTGACGGTCACGTTGATGCCGTACTTGGAGCTGCCGTCGGTGAGTTGGCAGCGCAGCGTTGCACCCTGGTAGCCCTTGAGGTTGTCCGGGCAGGTCACCGCATCAGGTCGCTGACCCACCTGCTGATACAGCTTGTCGCTGATGATGTGGGCGACCTGGTCCTTGTCGACCGTCTCCACCATGTCGAACTTGACGTCCTTGCCTTCGACGCTGGTGACCGTGACGTTGACGTTGTAGGTCTCGTCCTTGACCTTCATCTCGCAGTTGGTCTGCGCGCCAACCTTTGCCGGCAGGTCTTCGGGGCAGCTCACCGAACTGGGCTTGTTTCCGTTTGCGTCGGTCATCTTGGTGATGATCTGTCCGGCGACATCCTTCTTGCTCACCGTCTTCGGACCCGACGACCCGACCGAACAGGAGCAGGCTCCGGCGCTGGCCATCAGGCCGACAGCGGCACCCGAGACCACCAACGTCCGTACGAACCGAGCCATATCGCCGCCTCCCTGGCGTGTGCAAAACCCGACAAGAGTCGGGGAGATAATTGCACGCCGCAGACCATCAGGAAAGCGATCGGGCAAAACTGCGGAACCTTCCCGCCGGATCAGCCGATGTCGCGGTAGCGGCGCAGGGCTTCGGTCCGCTCGGCGGCGTGGTCGACGATGGGTGCGGGATAACCTTCCGGCCGTTCGCCCTTGACGAGGTGGACGTCCGTGGCGTCGGCCAGCTCGGGTACCCATCGCCGGATGTAATCGCCTGAGGGATCGAACTTTTCGCCCTGCTTGTTCGGGTTGAACACCCGGAAGTACGGCGCCGCGTCGGTGCCGCAGCCGGCGCTCCACTGCCAGCCGTGTTGATTGTTGGCCATGTCGCCGTCCACCAGCTGCTCGAGAAACCAGCGGGCCCCCCATTGCCACGGCAGGTGGAGGTCCTTGACCAGAAACGACGCGACCACCATGCGCACCCGGTTGTGCATGTATCCGGTCTCCCGCAATTGACGCATCCCGGCGTCCACGAACGGGTAGCCGGTCTCACCAGCTTTCCAGGCCTCGAACCGGCCTTGGGCCTGCGTGTCGGTGTCGGTGTCGATGGCGTCGAAGTCGCGGTTCCAGTTCCACCAGACGCTGTCCGGCCAGTGATGCAACACCGCGGCATAGAAGTCGCGGAAGGCCAACTCGCGCAGAAACGCTGAGTCGCCTTTCCGCCCGCCGTCGAGGTCCGCAACGAGAGTCCGGGGGTGGATGGTGCCGAACTTCAGGTGTGCGGACATGCGGCTGGTGCCCGGCAGGTCCGGCCGGTTGCGGTCCTCGGCGTAGCTCTGCAATCCCCGGTCGAGGAAGGTCGCCCACTGTGCAAGGGCAGCCGCCTCGCCGGCATTCACATCCAGCGCGACGCCGGGATCGGGAATCTCGGCCCGGTTGCCGGCCTCGACGTCCGACGGATTGAGCCAGCGGGCCGAATCGGCGCCTGTCTGCGCGGGGGACCGCCATCCCGTTTCCCGCCATCTGCCGAAGAACGGCGTGAACACCTTGTACGGCGTGCCGTCGTCCTTGATGACCCGCCCGGGTGAAACCAGGTATGGCGAGCCCGTGGCCACCAGCGGGACCGGGCCCAATGCGGCACGGACCCGCTCGTCGCGGCGCCGTCCGAACGGCGTGAAATCCTCGGAGACGTGCACCGACGAAGCGTCGATCTCCCTGGCAAGTGCGCCAATACGCTCTTCGGGACGTCCGCGGGTCACCAGTAGGTGGCCGTCGAGAGCGTCATTGAGTTCCCGTAGCGAGTCGCCGAGGAACTGCAGGCGTCGCGGACCCGACGAAGCCTCGAGACGCGGATCCAGCACGAAGCAGGCCAGCACCTGATCGTTCTCCGATGCAGCCGCAAGCGCGGGATGATCGCGCACCCGCAGGTCGCGTCGAAACCATAAGATCGCCGGCATATTTGGCCCCCCTAGCGGTTGAGCCGCCAGATGTGCGTGGCCAATACGGTGGCGAATCCGCACCACAATGGATATGGCAGTAACGCCCATCCCTTGCCGGGGTCAGCGTCGACGGCCCGGCGAACCAGATCTGCGCTGCTGGCGGTCAGTGCCGCGCATACCAGCGCTGAGGTGCCCAGCTTGTGATAGCGGAAAAACAGCCAGCTCCAGCTGCCGTTGATGGCGAGGTTGGCAGCGAGTGCGGCGGCATACTGCCGTGCCTCGTCGTCGCGCCCGTCCTCGCGGAACCGGTCGATGGTGTGGGCGGAGGTAACGGCGATATCGGTGTAGATGCTGGTCCAGGCTATCGGGAACGCAACTGCGGGTGGCTGGTAGCTCGGCTTGCGCAGTCGGTCGTACCAGCCGGGTGTCCGGTTCGGGCCGGCGCCACTTCCGGAGATTGCCGTCGCAGCGACGGCCAGGGCGGTGCCGGCCAGAGTTGATCTATTCATGGTTATTTCCTTCGGTGTTGGTGTTGGTGTTGGTGTTGGTAAGGACAGCGGGCCACCAGATGCGGTCGCCGATCAGGGCGAACAATGCGGGGATCACCAGGGTGCGGACGACGAATGTGTCGAGCAGGATGCCCAGGCCCACGATGATGCCCAGCTGTGTCATGACGATCAGCGGCAACACGCCCAAGACGCAGAAGACCGCGGCCAGAACGATGCCGGCGCTGGTGATGACGCCACCGGTGGCAGACACGGCGCGGACCATGCCGTCCCGTGCGCCGTGATCGGCCGACTCTTCACGCGCGCGGGTGACCAGGAAGATGGTGTAGTCGACGCCGAGGGCAGCCAGAAATAGGAACGCATAGAGCGGGGCGATGTTGTCCAGCGCCGGAAACCCGAACACGTGCATGCTCGCCCAACCGCCGAGGCCGAGCGCAGCCAGCGCACCCAGAATCGTTGCCGCCAACAGCGTCGGCGGGGCGAGCGCTGACCGCAACAGCACGTACAGGACGAACAAGATCACCAGCAGGATGGCCGGGATCAGCAACGTCCGGTCGCGCACGGCCGCGTCCCGCGCGTCGAGCGCCTGCGCGTCCGGGCCGCCGACCACCGCGTCAGCGGCTACCGCCCTGGTCGAATGCCGGAGCGCCGCAATGGTATTGAATGCCTGGGGCGATGACGGCGCGGCTCTGGTCACCACCGACCATTTGGTCAGCCCGGTCGTCGACGTGCCGGACTGGTTCGCCGAGACCACCCCCGGCGTGGCGGTGATGGCCTGCTGCACCTGCGGCGCCTTGTCGGTCGGCGCGATGACCTCGGTGGGGTTGGCCAGACCGGCGGGGAAGTGCCGGGCCACAACGTCGTAGCCGGTCACCGAATCTGCCTTGACGCGGAACTGCTCCGTCTGGGAGAGGCCGATCCGCGTGCTGAGCAGACCGGTCGCCAGCACCCCCAGCAGCACGATCGTGACCGAGGCGACCAGTACCGGGTTCCGCGCCACCGACTCGGCGACGCGGTACCAGATGCCGGTTTCCGTCGGCGGTTCTCCGGCGTCATCGGGTCGGGGAATGAACGGCCAGAATAGCCGCCGTCCGCACACCGCGAGCAGTGGCGGCAGCAGCACCAGCACCGAGACCGCGGCAACCAACAGGCCGCACGCCGCGAGCGCACCGAGGCTGCGCGTGCTAGGGGTGGACGCGAAGATGAGGGTGAGTAGCGCCAATACCACGGTGGCGTTGCTGGCCACGATGGCCGGTCCCGCCATCCGCACCGCTTGCCGCAGAGCGTCACGATGATTGCGATCACGCCGAAGTTCTTGCCGGTAGCGCGAAATCAGCAACAGCGCGTAATTGGTGCCGGCACCGAACACCAACACGCTGGTGATGCCGGAGGTGGACCCGTCGAAGCTCAATCCGGTGAGTGAGGAGACCGCGATGCCGACGGCGCTGGCCAACCGGTCGGCGAATCCGATCACTATCAAGGGCACCAGCCACAGGACGGGGGAGCGGTACGTGGCGATAAGCAGCAGCGCCACCACCGATGCGGTCACCGCGAGCAGAGTGATGTTGGCATTGCTGAATGCGTTGGCGATGTCGGCACCGAATGCCGGCCCCCCGGTGACGTTTGCCGTCATTCCCGGCGGCAACCCCTTGTTGGCGGCTTCGCGCAGCGCTGACACGGTGTCGTTGAGGGGCAGACCCGACAGCTCGGCGCTGATCGGCACCACCCCGACCGCGGCCTTCCCGTCAGCCGAAACCTGCACCGGCGCCGCGGAAATGCCCGCATGGTCAGCGGACTGCATCCGGTCGCGCGCGCCTTCGCATGCCTGCTTCAGGGCGTCCGGACTGTCGGCGGAAGAGCCGTGTACCACCACGATCAGCGGTACCCGGTCCCCACCGGGAAACTGGTTGGACAGCTTCTGCACCTTCGCGGAATCGGAATCGGTCGGCACGGACAACGGAGCCTCTCCCGCTGCGGCATTCCCGCCGACCAGTGCCATGAAACCGGCGGCCACCACAAAGACTCCCAAAGCGAGCAGCCAAGAGCGTCGTCCGGTGACCACTGTCGCAAATCGCTCCCACACAACCCAAGCATTTCAGTAACTGAAATATTAATCAACTGAAATTGCGACAAAAAACCGATATGCTGCTCAACGGTATGAAAGCCGAAGAGCAGGAGCGCCAACGGGCCGCACTGGAAGCGCAGATCGCGGCTGATCTGCGTGAGCTGTCGTCCGAATCTGACCAGATCGGGCGAATTTTCGCCGTTTCGCACGATGTTCGGCCGACGGACTTCCGCGCACTGCTGCACATCATGGTCGCCGAAACCTCCGGTCAGCCGATGACGTCCGGGGACCTCAGCCAGCGGATGGGACTATCCGGCGCGGCGATCACCTACCTGGTGGACCGCCTCATCGACTCTGGCCACATCCGCCGGGATTCCCATCCCGCCGACCGGCGCAAGGTGATCCTGCGCCACGCTGAACCGGGGATGAACACCGCGCGGTTGTTCTTCACCCCGCTCGGAGAACATACCCACACCGCCATGGCCGACCTCCCTGACGCCGATCTGGCTGCCGCCCATCGCGTTTTCAACGCGCTGCTGAGTGCGATGCGCCAGTTTCAGGCCGAACTGGGCCCAACTGATTCCTGATATTCGCGGCGTGGGCCGGGTGTCGGTGCGGCGGTGAACGTCCGCCGGTGCCACGCCGCGAGTGGCTTGGGTGCCCACCAGTTTCGCCGGCCGAGAACATGCATGAACGCCGGCACGAGCAACATGCGGATCACGGTGGCGTCCATCAGGATCGCTATCGTCAGCCCGACGGCGAACATCCGCATGAACGACACACCGGCGGACATCAGCGCTGCGAATGAGATCGACATCAGCAAGGCGGCCGCCGTCACCACGCGGCCGGTGCGCGCGATGCCCATTGCGACGCTTTCGTCGTTGTCGATGGTGGATTGCGGCGAAGCGAGCCAATATTCGCGGATGCGCGACAGCAGGAAGACCTCATAGTCCATTGACAAGCCGAAGGCGATGCAGAACATCATGACCGGAACGTTCACCGCCAATGTTCCGGTCGGTGTGGTCCCCGCAGCTCCCAAATGGCCTTCCTGGAAGATCCATACCAGCGCGCCGAAGGTCGCGGTCAGCGAAAGCATGTTGAGCAGCACGGCCTTGACCGGCAAGACCACACTGCCGGAAAGCAGGAACAGCAGGACCAGCATGACGACCGCGATGAAGCCGAACACCAGCGGAAGGCGTGACGTGATGCCTTGGACGCAGTCACGATTCGTCTGCGCCATGCCTGTGATCAGTACTTTCTTGTCCGCAGGCAGCGAAACGTGGTGTACCCGCGCCAACTGTGTCTCCGAGGCCTCGGTATACAGCGGTGCGGTGCTTTCCACGGTCAAAAAGGCGGCGCCGTCGGCCATTCCGGCCGGTGCGGACGGCGGTCCCTTGGACTCACCCCCGACGAAGGTTCCGGTTGGTGAGGAGACCGATGACACGTCCGGCACCCGGGACAGCTCGGCTGCGTAGGCGTCGAGATCTGAGTGGGTCAGTCCGGTGGTGTCGGGAATGACGACCTTGACCCGTGTCGCGGAGTTCGTGGGGAACTCGTCGCGAATCCGGTCATTTGCCAACCGCGCCGACGACGTGGCAGGCAGCACCCGGTCGTCGGTATACCCCCATTTCACTCCGAGGAAGGGTATGCCCAGCGCCAGTAGCAGCACTACCAGCACCAGGCCCACCGGAATCGCGTGCCTGATAACGAATTTCGCCAGCCGGTACCAGAAGGTCTGTTCGATTGGGCGCACGGATGGTTCGGGGCGGCGCAGCATGCGCCGTCCGAGTCGCCGAACGTCGAACGCATCGAGTCGGTCGCCCAGCAACACAATCGCTGCCGGGGTGATCGAGACTGCAGCAGCGGCAGCGAACGCCACCACCGCGATGCCGGCATAGGCGAACGACTTCAGGAAGTACATCGGGAAGAAGGCCATCCCCAGCAGCGCGAGGGCCACCGTCAGCGCCGAGAAAAGGACGGTTCGGCCGGCTGTGGCCATGGTGTGCAACACGGCCTCGCGGGGCGGCACTCCATCTGAGAGCTCTTGGCGATAACGGCTGATGATGAGCAGGGTGTAGTCGATGGCCAACGCGAAGCCCAATGCGACAGTGACGTTCAGTGCGAAGATCGACACATCGGTGAACAATGCGATCGCGCGCAATGCGGCCAGTGAACCGAGGATCGCGAACCCGCCCACAGCCACCGGTAGGGCGGCAGCAAGCACACCGCCGAAGATCCACACCAGGGCGATGAAACTCAACGGTATCGCGATGAGTTCCATTCGGAGCAAGTCGTTTTCGGTTTGTGTGTTGATCTGGGCGTAAACCATCGCCGATCCGCCGGCTTGGACGGTGACCCCGTCTCGGTCGCTGACGAAGCGGTCGGCCAGGGTGCGCGCGTGCTTGGCCGCGGTGTTTTCGTCACCCTTCATGGCGGCGATGATCATCGCCGATCTGCCGTCACCGCGCAGCGTGCCCGGGGCCGGTTGGGGTTGCCACGGCGAGGCCACTTGGGAGACCAACGGTGACTCGGACAGCTGTCGAGTGATGTCGGTGCCGACCAGGTTTGCAGTGCCTGTTTTCACGCCCGCTTCGGAACTGACCAGCAATACCAGTTCGAGGTCGCCCTGATGGAAGGTGTGGGCAAGCATCGCCGAGGCCCGGGCGGATTCGGACGTGGGGTCGACGAATCCGCCGCCCGACAGGCTGTCGGCGACGGGAATGCCGAAGACCGCCGCCCCGGCCATCACCAGCAGGGCAACGGCGATCACCCGTCGCGGCGCGTCGACGCAGATTCGGGCGAGTGCCGCAAACATGGACCGTCCTTTGCTGACCCCGTGCCGACAACCGAAGAGAACGATTAAGTTTGTTAAACATTAATCTAATGAAGTGAAAGTGGCTAGTTGAGGAAGCCACACAACGTCGACAGATCTTCTTCGAGCGGGCAGCAGGTTGCGGTCAGCTGCCGAACTTCAGCGCGCTGACCAGACCTTCGGGGTCTGCAACGGTAACGGTGAGGGCCGAGTGGTCCCGAAATCCGATTACTCGGCGCATGCGCGGATCGAAGTGGACGCACACTCCGGCACGAGCGTTGGTCCCGAAGGTAAGACCGTCGTCGACGAACGACAAGCGTGGCCCGACGGCGGTCCACCAGCGGTAGGGCCCGGTGACGTGAGCATCGACCACATCGGAAAGCGGCGATTCGGCATGCAACGGCCCGTAACGGGCGACGAATCGGCCGTCTTCGGTAAGCGTCACACCCTGTTGCCCGGGAAACCGGAAGGGCAGCCACAGCGGGGCCAGGCGCGCGTCGTAGCGGTAGGGAAAGTGACGGGCCCGCATTCCAGGTGACTCCATTGCAGTCTCCGGTGCTACCGCACCAGTCCGGGAGCCACTTGCCGGGTGGCGAGGGCGTCCTCGATAAGTTGCAGGGCTTCCGGCACCGACTTGACGAGCGGTAATCCATGGTCGGTCACCACCCGAGTCAGCGGTCGCACGGCAGCACCGGTGACGATGTTGCAGTACAGGCCGGCCGCCCGGTGCTGGTGGTTGAGGGCGAGCAGTTGCTGGAAGCCCTCGATACCCAGGAATTCGAGACGGCTGAGGTCGATGATCAGGGGAGCCTGGGCCTTGGTGAATCGGCGGATTTCGGCGGCGATGTGTCCGGCGTTGGACGCGTCGACACCACCGTCCACTCGAACCACGGTCGCGAAGCGGCGGGCGTACACGAACATCTGTGCCCGGCCGCAGTTCACCGCATATCGGTATCGGGGGCGTCGTTGGTCTGGTGAATCCACAGCGTGCATCGGCATGGCCTATCGAATTATGGTGATGGCGCAACAGGAACTTTGTTCCAGCGCTCGAGGTCTTCAGCTGCGGACTCAACTGACACCAGCTTAGCGGCAATCAGTGCACATCGCCTAGTCGGCAGCTTTCCGACAACCGGTCCCAAGACGGTATCCGCAAGCGGTACAGGCAAATTCAGAGATCCCGGCGAAGCAGGACGGAGAAGGAGAAGCTTCGTTCTGCGCATCCCTGCCGGGTAGTCCGGCTGGCCGCCGGCGACAGCAAGTAAGTTAACAAAGTGAAACGTTCAGTTAGTTAACAAAAAACCCGAGTCCGCGTATGCTGAAGGTTCCGGATGAGGCGCCGCCCCGGCGTTGGTTCGGTTGTGGGCGCAGCAGAACCGCGACACGATGGAACCCCGAAGAGAAAGAGACGATACGTGCTCAAATCGATTGGCGCAGTGGTCGGCCAAGTCGCCGAAGCTGCCGGCACGGTGGTGGGTTACCGACACGGCATCGAGGAGCCCGCGCACAGCTCGGAGAAGCTCACGCGCGATGTGGAGATCCGCCACTACGGTGACCGCATCGCAGCTCAGACGACAGTGGTGGCGGACGAGGAGTCGGCGCGTAACGTCGGATTCCGCCGCCTCGCGCGCTACATCTTCGGCGGCAACGGCGACCGCGAAAAGGTCAAGATGACCGCTCCGGTGGCCCAGGAGTCCGGCCGCAAAGGGGAATGGGTGATCAAGTTCTTCATGCCGGCCCACAAAACCATGGACACCTTGCCAGCGCCTGACGACGGCGATGTCGAGCTGGTCACGGTGCCGCCGGCCACCGTTGCCGTGCACCGGTTCACCGGTATCCCCACCCGCAAGGCTGTCGAGTCCCACACCAGGCGGCTGATGAGCACGTTGGGTGAGCTGGGAATCGAAACCACCGACGAACCGGTCGCGTGGTTCTACGACCCTCCTTGGACCGTTCCGGCATTGCGCCGCAACGAGATCGCGGTTGCGGTCAAGCCCCGAAGCGAGGGCTGACCGTGCTGGCCGGGGGGGCTGAAGTGTCGTGACGGCCGAACGCCGCGACATGGCGTCGCGCAAGCTCCGTCACATCGACGCCTGCCGGGACGGAGACGTGGCATATCACGGGGTGACGACGGGATTGGAACGTTACCGCCTGCCCTACAACGCGCTGACGCAGACCAACCTGGCCGACATCGACCTGTCTGCGGAGTTCCTCGGGACTCGGTTGCGGGCGCCGGTGCTGGTGGGAGCCATGACCGGGGGCGCCGAGTTGGCCGGCACCATCAATCGCAACCTGGCCACCGCCGCTCAACGACTGGGCATCGGAATGATGCTCGGCTCGCAGCGGGTGATGCTGGACAGCGCACTCGGAGAGCGCGCGGCCCCCAGCTTCGCCGTGCGCGATGTCGCACCTGACGTGTTGCTGGTCGGCAACATCGGTCTGTCCCAGTTCGTCAAAGACGCGATACCCGAGATCGTCAAGGCGTTGGACCGGGTCGGTGCGAATGCCCTTGCGGTGCATACCAATCCGTTACAAGAAGCGATGCAGCATAACGGCGACACCGACTTCTCCGGATCGTTGGACCGGTTGCACGATCTGACAGCGATGCTCGATTACCCGGTGCTGCTGAAGGAAGTCGGACACGGCATCGGCGCCACCGCCGTTGCCCGGCTGCTGCGCTTGACCGGCGAACCGCCGGTGGCCGCCATCGATGTGGCAGGCGCCGGGGGCACCTCGTGGTCGCGAGTCGAGCAGTTGGTTCGTTACGGCGAAATTCGGTATCCCGATCTTGCCGACTGGGGGATACCGACCGCGCAGGCGCTACTCGAGGTGCGGGCGGCACTGCCCCGCACGCCGCTGGTCGCTTCCGGTGGGATTCGGACCGGTATGGACGCGGCCAAGGCGATCGCTCTGGGTGCCGACGTGGTGGCCGTTGCGCGTCCACTGCTGGCCGCCGCTATCGAGTCCGCAGACGCCGCGACTGCCTGGTTGCAGGGCTTCGTCGATGAGCTGCGCATCTGTCTGCACGGATGTGGTGCACCGGATGTGCCGACCCTGCGCAACCTCGGCGCGCTGCCTGTCGAATAGACCAAACATGGCAGTGATTCTGGCTTACGGGTCGCCCTCGCTGGGTCATCTCTACCCGATGGCCGCACTGCTGAAGGAGTTGACCGCGCGCGGTCACCAGGTCCACCTGCGCACGATGGCCGGTGAAGTCGCCGGCATGCGCGCGATCGGGGTGCGCGCCACCGCTGTCGACGCCCGGATCGAGGCCATCGTGGGGGAAGACTGGTTGGCGCACAATGCATTAGGTGTGCTGAAGCGGTCCATCGACGTGCTGTGCCGACGCGCGGTGATCGAGGTGGGTGATGTCCGCCGCGCGATAGACGACGTAGCTCCCGATGCCGTCATCGTGGACGCGAACTGTTGGGGTGCGATCTCGGCGGCTGAGGTCGCCGGCCTGCCGTGGGCGATATTCTCGCCGTTCACGCCGTATTTACGGTCGCGGTCGTCGCCACCGTTCGGGCCGGGGTTGCGGCCCCTGCCCGGTCCGATCGGACGGGTCCGCGACGCGTCGATGCGGCCGTTCGTCCGATTCCTCTTCGATCGCCCGATGCGCCCGAGAATCAACGCGCTTCGCGCCGCCCTGGGCGCGCCGGCCATCCGTTCGGTGGATGAGCTGATGCGTCGGGCACCACTGCTCTTGGCGGTCGGAGGTGAGCCGTTCGAATACCCGCACCCCGACTGGTCTGATGCGGTGCACTTCATCGGTGCATGCGTTTTTCAGCCGACTGCGGCACCGGTTCCCGATTGGCTGAACTCCATCGAGGAGCCCATAGTCCTGGTCAGTACGTCCTCGATCGCCCAGGCCGACGCCAAATTGGGTCACATTGCGCTGCGCGCGTTGGCCGACGCGCCCGTGCACGTGGTGGCGACCTTCCCGGCCGGCGTGCCGGCAGGCCTGCCGAAGACGCCGAATGCGACGGTGTGCGAGTTCCTCCACCACGGCCCGGTGCTCGATCGTGCGGTATGCGTGGTGACGCACGGCGGGATGGGGACCACGGTGAAGGCCCTGGACCGCGGGGTACCGGTCTGCGTCGTGCCGTTCGCCCGTGACCAGGGCGAGGTTGCCCGTCGAGTCCAGGTGGCCGGGTGTGGTACCCGACTGCCGCCCAGACGACTCACGCCGGCACGACTACGCACCGCGGTGCTGAAAGCGGCGACGATGGCCGGTGGTGCCCGCCGCGTTGCCGCTGGTTTCGCTGCGACCGGCGGTGTGGCGCGAGGTGCCGACCTGATCGAGCAGCGACTGCTCTCAGCCCCGCTGCGCCTCGGACCGAGCGGCCCGGCGTCGGGTGGTCGAAGCGCCTCGACCGAGTTCCGCTGAGCCATCGTCGTCAGGGGTGTCGTCCGCGGACAGCTCGTCTTCGAACGTCGACATCGCCTCGATCATGCCCATGAACACCCGGTGCGCGGCCAGCAGGTCCTTGTCCGGCATGTCGGCCAGAGCCGCCCTGATATGTGCGCCGAGGGGGCTGAAGAACGTGTGCGCCAGAAGCATGCCGCGGGTTTCGTAGCGCAGCAGCCACTTGCGGCGGTCCTCGGGGTCGGGTTCGCGCCGGATGTGGCCCGCCTCGATCATCCGGTCGACCAGGTAGGTGATGGCCGGGGGTGACACATCCATGCGTTGGCGCAGTTGTGCCAGGGTCAGGGGAGCGCCCGCAGTTTCGGCCACCATGATGTGCAGGAGCGCGTGGAAGTCGTTGTTGCTGACGTCGTTGACGCGGGCGTAGTGCCGGCCGACGCGATCGGAACGGGCGGTGATAGCCCGAATATCGGCCGACAGCTGCTTTTCCAGCTCCGCCCGATTCGGCGCCGGCTCGCTCGCGCCGCGCATGGTCACTTTCCCGCACCCTTCATCAGACATTCAGAGTACGGCGTGCTGTCCCGGAAGTGCGTCAGCCGGTCGCCCGCTTTCCCTTGGTCGGGTCGTGACCCCAGTTCATCAACGAATAACGCCATGCCGTGTCGTCGATATCACCGCTGGGGCGCTGAGCGAGATGCCGCTTGGCGTAACCGGTGACCTTGCGGATGTGGGCGTAGTCGTCGTCGTTCAGGTCGGCGCGTTTGGAGCGCAGGATCGCGACGATGCGCATGCCGCTGGCGTGGCCGGTGGACTCCTTGCCTGCTTCCTGCTGACCCACACTCTGTGACTGCTTTGTCTCGAGCCACTCTTCGAGTTCGCGCGCCGTCATATTGACCTGTTCGTGGAATTCCTGCCAAGTGGTGCGTCGTCACTTGCGGATATGGCCGAGGTTCAGCCGTCCCGGCGCCGCAGCGCGCTCGGCTTGTGCACCGCGTCTTGCCCGGTTTTATCGCTGCGCACCAGATATTGCGGTTCTTCCCGGGAAGCCCGCACGGTACGCCCCGCCGCCTCGGTGTCCTTGGTGATCTTGCGCTCCACCTTGCCCTCGACGGTGTTGCCGTGGCTCTTCCATTCGACGCTGTCGCCCATGCGCAGGTCTTTGTCGGTCAATTGAGTTCGCTTCCCTCGGAGTCGGTTAGCCTCTCAGCCGGGTACCCGTCGCCTCTGGATGATTAACGCGATCCAGGAAAGCGCGGCGGCGGTGAAGGCCGCCGCTTGAGCGGTTCCGGTGCGGTCGGCCGGCAACACAGCGCCGTCGACGTAGCGTCCGATGAATCCCTTGTCCGGTAAGGGACCCATGCCGGCTCGGGCGCGCGCCCATTCTTCCAGTGCAGTCAGCGGGCACCGAAGCTCCAGCGTCACGACGCCGACACCCCAGGACACGGCGAGCAGGTGCAGCCAGAAGGTGCGCCGCCAGCGCAACGCCAGAAACCCACCGCTCGGCAGGTAGGCGAGATAGCCGAAGTGCGCGGCCACCGTCGCGGCGACCACCGCGAAATATCTTCTCTTCATCGCCGATTCAGCCTAGTGGAAATCAGGCCGATGCGATGCTCAGCCGCCGCTGCGCAATCGGTAGCGGCGTTCTGCGTAGGCCAGGTCGTCGCGCCAGAGCCGGTTGGCCGCGTAGCGCATCAGCGGCGTCACCACAGGCGCCACCTTCAGCGCCGCTTTGAACCCGGGGCGCTGCGAGTGCGCAACGACCGCTTCGATCACCGCGACGCGGGGGGCCCCGTCGGGTCCGGGACCGATTGGGGTGGCATGGGTTTCGACGACGCTGCCGGCCCCCTCGCCCTCGACGATGCGCATCACGATGGTCCTTGCTTCGGGGCAGCTGAATTCGGCGATAGTGGGCACACCGAAGCGGCCGATCCGGAAGGTGACCGAAACGACGAATCGGTCGTCTTCCTCGGTCGGGGTGGTAAGGACCTCGAGTTGGGTGAACGAGTAGGGGTGGAACCAGTTGCCGTGCCACGGGTCGAGGCGGTTGGCGATCACGTCCTGCGGTTCACATGTTCCGACGACGCGGGCGACCGCGGCGATCGTGGTTCCGCCGGGCCGATCCGGGATCACCGGCACGTCCAGTGGGATGTCGCCGCCGACGGTATCCAGCCGCACCCAGGCCAGCACCCCGTCGTCGTAGCTGGGCAACGGAGCCCAGCCCAACTTGCAGGCGCCGCCGTCCAGGGCCAGCCCGTGCCAGCGACAGAACAACACACCGTCGGACACCGTGCCGGTAGCCAGATCTGCACCCAGATGCGGGCAACTGGCCGGGCCCACCGTCAATCGGCCGATCCGGTCGCGCCAGGCGACGAGCTCCACACCGGCAACGCGGGTTCCATGGGGGCGATCGGGCCGTACGTCGCGACTCGCCGCCAGCACGTACCAGTTTCCGGTGCGGCGGCGTTGCGAGCGGTCCAACGCGGCGTTGATGATTGCCGGCTGAGCCTGACCGTAGGTGGGACGTTGCTCAGTCCACACCGCACGCGGGACCAGTTGCAGTGGCCAGTCTTTGGGCCAACGATCACGGAACTGATCGCTGACGCTCATGAGCGCCCCCGAATCTGTTTCTCCGCCAGTGACCTCAACAGCGTAGAACGGCCGCGAGTGGGAACGGTGTACAGGTCATGACCGGATACGCCCCATCGTGCGAGCAGCTGGTTGGCGGCCACCCATCCGGTGGTGGCGGCGCGCTCCATCAACGCGACCGGCAGATCCACCCGAATCCCGTCGCCGGCCAGCACCAGCCCGGGGTGCGGCGTCGCGACGGTGGGGCGCCGGGTGTAGGTCCCCGGTGTGAACAACGGGCAGTCGCTGCGCCGCAGTACGCTCTGGTGAATCACCTTCGCGGCTGCCGTTTCCGGGTAGAGCTTGTGCAGTTGCTCGATCGCTGCGTCGCTGGGTGTGGCGGAGTCCATTGCGTAGGAGTGCAATTCGACGACCGAGCCGCCGGTGCGGCGGGCCCAGGCGGCCGCCTCGCTCTCGTACCGCTCGAGCACGCTGATGTTGTCTAGGGGCGGATGGCCCGCGGTGCCCAGGAACGGCGGCCGGTCTGGGTTCACCGGCCGGTCCAGCCAAAGTCGATGGACCACAAACGAGGGTGCGCTGCGCAGCCGCCGGATCTGTGCCCGCCACAGGTCGTTGCCCAGACCGGCGGAGGCGGCCAGGATCTGTTGCAGACCGTTGAAGTGGACCGCCAGCACCACCGCGTCGGCGTCCATCGCATCGTCGCCGGTTTGCACGCGCAACCCTGAGTCAGCGGTATCGACGCGCTGCACCGGTGTGCCGAGCCGGAAGCGGACCCCGAGGTCACTCAGGTAGTCCCGCAACGGATTCCACAGGCTGACGTCGAAATTCGCGTTCGCGACGTCGAAGATCAGTCCCTCGCTGGAGCCCAGGAAGTAGATGTGGAACATCGCCGCCAATTCCCCGGCCGAGAGCTGCGTCGGTTCGGCGAAGAAGCTGCGGGAGAACACCTCGAATGCGAGGTGACGCGCCGACTCGGGGAAATTGATGCTCTTGAGGAAGGTCTCGGCGTCCATGTGATCCAGCTGGTGATAGATCTCGGGCACCGATACCGCGGCCAGCGGAGCGCTGGCCCGCGCGTCGATGCGGACCAGGTCGGAGAGCCGGAACGTGGGGCTGCGCAACGCGAACACCAGCGCGTTCCAGGGCGGGGTGCGGGGTAGGCCGCGGAAGGTGTCGCGCCGCCCCGCACCGTCGATCAGGGGGTAGTCGTCGACGGGTGTCAGCATGCGCAGTTGCGGATCGACCCGGCTCAACAATGCCCGCAGGTTGTAGTACTGGCGGAAGAAGGCGTGGAAGCCCCGGTTCATCGCGACGTCGGCGCCGTCCTGCTGCTCGGTCCAGCCGCCCACCCGTCCGCCCAGATAGGGTTCCTTCTCCACCACCTCGACGTCGACACCGCGCTCGGCGAGCCCGGTGGCGGCCGCCAGGCCGGCAATCCCCGCCCCGACGACTACGACACGGGGGCGCGAGGACAGCGAGCGCGCATCGCCCAGCCCGGGCGTTGCCCGGTGACGCTCGCGGCGACGGTCGGTCCGGGGGTCGGTCACAGCGGCACCTTCCCGATAAAGGTATGGACGATGTTGCGTTCCCAGCCTGGCATGGTTTCGCTGCGGACTGTGGTGAAACCGGCCTCGGACATCCGCCGCCGGAAGCGCTGCGCCCCGTCGAAGCTCAGAACGCTGCGCCACAAGTGCCGATACAGGGTGGTGCTGCGGGTGCGCCACCACCCAGAGGGAATGATGATGGCCCAGCACACAGCATGCCAGATGCGTTGAGCCGCAGCGGAATCGCGCACCGAGTACTCGTGTACCGCGAGCGTTCCACCGGGCCGGAGGAGTTGCCGGAAGGTGCGCAGTTGGCTGTCCGGGTCGGCCAGGTTGCGCAGCAGGTAGGCGGCCAGAATGCCGTCGAACGGCCCGGCGATGCCATGCTCGCTCAGTTCTTCGATGGGGGTGTGGACGAAGCGTACTGACGACGGCCAGGGCTTGGCCCGCGCCGCTTCCAACATGCCGCGGGATGCGTCGACTGCCACGATCTCGGCTTCGGGGGCAGCTGCCAGTAGCGCGGCCGTCGACGCTCCGGTTCCGCACCCTGCATCGAGCAACCGCAGCCCGCGCCCGTTTCGCGGCAGGCTCATGCGCTGCACCGAACGCCGCAGATTCGCGTGATAGCCGGGGTTGGCACCCACCAGCCGGTCGTATGCGTCCGCGCCGACGTCGAACGCATCCGGCACATCGCCTCGAGCAAGACCCGCTTTATCCATGATCACCGCCGTACACGTTGATACTCCCACAACAACAGCACTCCGGTGACCAGCGCGAAACCGAACAGGAAGTCCTCGACCGGGATGTCGAACGGAAATCGCAGGCCGCTGGTCTGCCGCTCGTCGTAGATGACCACCGGGGCGCTGAGCTTGGTCAGCCAGCCGTCGACCGGAACCTGGAATCCCAGCACGATCAGCATCGACAACCAGTAGGCCAGCTTGCGGAACAAACCGGTGTGCAACACCGTGAACTCGAGTGCGCCTACCGCCAGCACCGACACCACGGCCGGAACGGTGTAACCCAGTCCGGTCATCGACGTCTGCTCCAGTCGAGGATGGTGCTCACGGCGCTGTAGGTGAGCAGGCCGCACACGGGAATCACCAGGAAGAACAGCACCTCCTCGATTGGTATGCGAGGGGGCAACTCGATGCCGGTGATGTATTTGCCGTTGTACCACCATATTCCGGCCGCGATCGCGATGGCATCCCACACCAGGAACACCGCCGCGAAGGGCACCACCGCACGGAGCAGTCGGCCGGGCTGGCGGTACACGCCCTTTCCGAACACTTCCAGCGGCAGGGTGATCAGCAGGCACAGTCCCAGCACGACCAGATACTGCCAGTGATCGCTCACGCCGCACCGGACCGCCGGCCGTCGGGCAGTGAGCGGCGGATCCGCCAGGCCTCGAACAGGGCACCGCCGGCGACCTTAAGACGGCGCGCCTTGCCGACGGTGGCGCGGTGGCTGAATACCGCGAAGTCGCTGTCCTCGATGCGGTCCAGGATTTCGGAGTAGAGCGTCAGCGCCGTTGTCACACACGGGCGCGAACGCGGCGCCAGCAACGGAATGCCCTCAGCGGCGAACCGGTAGATCTCCCGGGTGATCTTGTGCTGCTCCGCCAGTGCGTCGCGTACCCGGGCGTCGGTGCGGCGGTGCATGTGGCACCAAAGCATCAACTCACGGTCCACACCGTGTGCGGCGAGTTCGTCGGCCGGCAGATAGATCCGGTCGCGCATCAGGTCTTCGTCGACATCCCGCAGGAAGTTGGTCAACTGGAACGCGCGGCCGAGCGCTTCGGCGTAGGGCGCCGCCTGGTCGGTGTCGGTCACCGTTCCCAGTACCGGAAGAACTTGCAGCCCAATGACTTCGGCGGAACCGCGCATATAGCGGTTGAGCGCTGCGCGGTCCGGATAGTCGGTGACGGTGAGGTCCATGCGCATGGAGTCGAGGAAGTCAACGAACAGCTCGGCCGGAATCTGGTACCGGGACACCGTGTGGTGGACCGCTGCCAGCACCGGCTCGTCGCCCTGCTCTGCACCGGCGAAGAAGCGGTCGGAGAACAGCTGCAGCCGCTCGCCGCGCGCCGCGGCATCCAGAGTGGGATTGAACTCGTCGAGAATGTCGTCGGCCAGCCGGGCGAAGGCATACAGCGCATGCACCGCCGGTCGCTGGTCGGGAGCCAGCAACCGGGTCGCCAGGAAATAGGTGCGGCCGTTCTGCGCGGCAATCTTGCGGCAACGGCGGTATGCGGCACGCATTCCTGGATCGGTGATTCCGGCCGCGTCGAGCTCGGTACGGATCATGGCAGCGGGGCTTTCAAATCCACCCGAACCGCGGACCGGTCCGGGGTGCCGGTGATGCGGTCGGCCGCCAGCCGGCCGGAGATCAGGGTGGTCGGCACACCCACGCCGGGCGTGGTGGACGAACCGGCCAACACCGCGTTTTCGATGCCGCGCACCATGTTCGCTGGACGGAACGGGCCGGTCTGGGCAAAGTTGTGCGCCAACGCGAACGGGGTGCCCGCGGCCATACCCGCCCGCGCCCAGTCGGCGGGTGTGTCGATGTGCAGCACCTCGGCGTCGTCGCGCAGGCCGGGCAACAGTCGCTGTTCCACCGCTTCGAGCATGCTGTCAGCATAGGGTCCGGTGGTATTCGACCAGTCGATGCGACCGCGGTCCAGGTTGGGCGCCGGTGCCAGCACGAACAACAGATCACGTCCCGCCGGGGCGAGACCCGGATCGGTGGCCGTCGGACGGGTCACCAGCAACGATGGATCCTGCATGAGTTGGCCGTCGCGGATGATGTCGGTGAACGTCTGGTCCCAGGCGTCGCCGAAGAGAATGGTGTGGTGTGGCGGGGGCGGCTCGACGGCACGACATCCCACGTGCATCACGACGGCCGACGGTGCTGCGCGAAACGACAACAGCCGCTTGGGCCGGCGGCCCAGCAGTTCGTAGGTCAGGGGCAACTCTGTGCTCAGCACCACCGCATCACAGGCGATGCGCTCGCCGGCGGCGGTGATCACCGCGTTGACGCGGTCACCACTGCGCTCCAGCGAAGTGACCGTCGACCCGTAACGGAACCGTACCCCGGCGTCCTCGGCCGATGCGGCGAGCGCGTCGGGCAGTGCCCGCACGCCGCCACGGGGAAAGAAGACGCCCGAGACGGTGTCCATGTAGGCGATCACTGCGTACACGGCCAGTGCGTCCTGCGGCGCCACACCGGCGTAGAGCGCCTGGAAGGTGAACACTCTACGCAGTCTCGGGTCGCTGATGTAGCGCTTGACCATCGTTTCCCAGCGGCGGAACCCGCCGAGCCCGGCGAGCCGGGCCAACTGCGGGGTCAGCATGGACAGCGGGGAATCGAAGTTCGAAGCGATGAAGCCCTCGAACTCGGTGCGGTACAGCCGCTCCAGCCAGTCCCGCAGTCCGCGGTAACCGGCGGCCGCCTGCGGGCCGGCGAACTCCCGGACCGCCTCGGCCATCCGCTCGGCGTCGGTGTGTACGTCGATGCCGGCGCCGTCGGCGAACATGGCCCGATAAGCCGGGTCCACCGGCAACAGGTCCAGTCGCTGGGACAGGGAGTCGCCGACGGCGGCGAACGCCTCGTCGATGAGGTCGGGCATGGTGAGCACCGTCGGCCCGGTGTCGATCCGGTAGCCGCCGATGTCACGGCGCCCCGCGCGTCCGCCCGGCCAGTCCTCCCGTTCGACCACCGTGACTTCTCGCCCCCGGCCGGCCAGATGCAGCGCCGCCGACAGTCCGGCGAAACCCGCACCCACCACGACGACCCGGTCGGTCCGACCATTCACCGTACGCATCAAAACCACTCCTGTGCGATCATGCGGCCCGCTTGGTGCAGACGCCGGCCATGGTGGCCAGCGCACCGTTGATCGGCCCGTCGATTCCGCTGCTGTCCAACGCTTTTTGCGCGATCGCGACGCGATCTGCGATGAGTTCTTCGATCCGCTGCACCGCTCCGGTCGCGAAAATCAAGGCGCGCCAATGGTCGAGGTCGGCATCGGTGAGGTGGTCCCGGTCGACCAACTCGGCGAACTGTCGCCGGGTGGAGGTGTCAGCCAGTTCATAAGCCGCCACCATAACGCTGGTGGCCTTGCGCTCCAGCAGATCGCCGCCATTGGGCTTGCCCGTGGTGTTCGGCGACCCGAAGATCCCCAGGATGTCGTCACGCAGCTGGAAGGCTTCACCGACAGCGCTGCCGTACTCGCCCAGCCGCGCCAACGTGTGCTCACTGCAGCCGGCCATGGCGGCGCCGATCTCCAGTGGGCGGCGCACCGTGTAGTTGCCCGACTTCAGCCGGGCCACGTTGAGCACCGCGTCCAGCGTGGGTGGTTTGCGGAGATTCAGGGTCAGGTCGGCGAACTGGCCGACGGCCAGCTCGGTGCGCATCGCGTCGTAGCGGGGCCAGGCACGTTGCAGCTGATGACGGCTCAGGCCGCAGTCGCGCAGCATCTGCTCGGCCCAGATCAGGCACAGGTCGCCGAGCAGGACTGCGGCCGACTCGCCGAACCGGCGCGAGGAGCCGGACAGTCCGCGCTGGCTGTGCCACCGGGCGAATTGGATATGCGCGGCCGGCAGCCCGCGCCGCGATGGCGAATCGTCCATGACATCGTCCTGCAGCAGCGCGAAAGCGTGCAGCAACTCCAGGCTGGCGGTCGCCGACAAGGCCGCGTCGCTGGCCGGTGCACCGCACAGCCAGCCCAGGTACATGAACGCCGAGCGCAGGCACTTGCCGCCTTTGACGAAATCCAGGAGGACCTCACCTGCCGCGTCCACTCCGCAGTCGCCCAGCGTGTCTTCGCACCGGGCCGCGACGAACGTCTCCACCTCGTCCAACACGGCACGGCGCAGGCTCGCTCGCCACGCATCGAATTGGTCCATAGCGGTCAGTCCCGTTGCTCCGTTGCGGGTGACCTCGGCGAGGGCCACCCTGGGAAACTCCCGGACATCTCCCACGGATCCCACGGCTACTCCCTCATAACGGCCGTCAGCCGCTGATACCGGACGGCTCAGATCCACGCGCTGGTACCCCCTTGACGAGAAGCCGAAACCACCCTTCGGCGGCGGCCGGTTCGGATAATTTTCTTCAATTTTTTAACCGTTAACTTACTGAAAGAATCTGGAGTGCGCCAGTCGTGCGGATCGACCGTCGACTATTGAGCACACGTAGCAGAGCCCGATCCGGTTCAAGCAGGTTTTCGTCTGCAAAGAAAGGGAACCCGCCGCCGGTGAACGTTTCCGATCTCGTCGCCCTGCCGTTCCAATGGGGATCCGCCGTCCGCGGCAAGAGGTTTCTCCATCCGCTTGGTGTCATCGCCGAGGGTTCCCTGCGACGAATCGCTCCGGCGGGTGAGGGCCTGCCGGTTCCCGACTCCGACGCCGTCGTGCGATTCTCCAAGGCAACCGGTACCCCCGGACGAACACCCGACCTCATCGGGCTGGCCATCCGAATCGAATCCGGCGCGCAGCCGTGGGACATCCTGCTGGTGTCCGCCGGATCCGGAGTACTGACCCGGGTCCTGGCGCTCCGACCGGTCACATCCTGGTCGGGGCAGACGATGACCACGTTGATGCCGCTCGGTTTCGCAGGGCAGAGGTGGTGGCTGCGGGCACGAATCGTCAGCGAGATCGACGGAGCCGGGGTATCGCTGGAGGATGTTCGCCAGCGCATCGAGAGCGGCGGCGTGGACATCGTGCTCGACCAGGCGTGTGGTAGCTCCCCCTTCGCGGAGCTGGCCCGGATCACGGTGACCAGAGTCGTCGATTTAGAACCGGGACAAGACATTTCATTTGACCCCGTACTGAACACCGCACCCGGGGTGAAGCTCCATCCGGGCTGGCTGGCCGATTTGCGGGCGAGCGCCTATGCGCGCAGCCGGGACGGCCGGGAGGCCGGCGGATCAGCAGGGACGACCGGCGTTGACTAGGCGGATAGCCGTCACCGGGGCCAGCGGCAATGTGGGCACAGCGCTGCTGGGTGCCCTCGCGCACGCCGATGCCGAGGTCGTCGGCATCGCGCGACGGCAGCCCTCATCGAAGGATGTGTACCGGCGCGTCGAGTGGCATCAGCTCGATGTAGCCGACGACGACGCTGGAGCAAAGCTGTACAAGATTTTTCGCGACGTCGACTGCGTGGTGCACCTGGCCTGGGGGTTTCAGCCCACCCGCAATGCGCGGTATCTGTACCAGGTCGGTGTGAGCGGGACATCCGCCGTGCTGGCCGGGGCGCACCGCGCGGGGGTGTCCCACCTGGTCCACATGTCCTCGTTGGGCACGTATGCGCCGGGCCGCTACGGGCAGAAGGTGGACGAGTCGTGGTCGACCGCCGGTCTGCGCACGTCGACCTACAGCCGGGCCAAAGCCGCCGCGGAGCAGCTCCTCGACGAATACGAGGCCACCCGGACCGATGGAGTCGGCATCACTCGCCTGCGTCCCGGTTTGATCCTGCAACGCAATGCCGCCGCCGGGTTGCGGCGCTACACCCTGCCGGCCTACATCAGTCCCTCGTGGCTGCGCCGGCTTCCGCTGCTGCCGCTGGACCGGTCGTGTCCATGATTCACGCCGATGACGTGGCGGACGCTTGCGTGAGAGCGATCGAGAGGCGCGCGTTAGGACCGTTCAACCTCGCCGCCGAGCCGCCGGTGACCCGCGACGACATCGCTGCGGCCTTGGGCGCCATGCCCGTTCACGTGCCCGCCGGCCTACTCGGTCCACTGGTGCAGGCATCATGGCGGGCCCGGCTGCAGCCGATCGACCGCGGCTGGTTCGACATGGCGTTCGCTGCGCCGCTGTTGAGCACCGAGCGGGCACGTCGCGAATTGGATTGGTCGCCGCAGTGGTCGGCGCTGGAAGCGTTTGCCGACTTGATCGACGGGCTGCTACACGACAAGGGCAAGCCGAGCCCCGTCCTGTGGCCGCGGTCGTTGCGCACCGCGCTGATGCGCGACGTGTCCCACGGGCCCGTCACCACCCGGCGGGTGCCCTAGCCGGCGCGTCTAGCCCGGGCTGCGTCCGAGCAGGTGGCGCAGCGCGGAGTCCAGGTCGGGCTGGCGGAACGGGTGCTCGGCCCGCCGCAGTCGGGCGGGGTCGACCCGCTGACTGGCCAACGCGACTTCCTGCGCGCCCTGCGCGCCCAGCAGCACTCGGGGTCCCAGCGGCGGCACCGGCAGGATGGCCGGCCGATGCAACACATGCGCCAGGGTGCGGGTGTAGTCGGAATTGCGAACAGGTTGTGGCGCAACGGCATTGATCGGCCCGGCCAGCTCGGCATCCCACCACCCGCGGTGATAGACGTCGATCAGGTCGTCGATTCCGATCCACGAGAACCATTGCCGGCCGTTGCCGAGCCGGCCGCCCAGCCCGGCGCTGAACAGCGGCCGCATCAGCTGCAAGGTGCCGCCGGCGGGGGACTGGACGATACCCGTGCGCACCTTGACCACCCGGGCGCCGGCCTGCTCGGCGGGAGCCGTCGCCTCCTCCCAGTCGGCCACGACGTCGGCGAGGAATCCGTCGCCGCGCTCGGTGTCTTCGGTGAGAATCTCATCGCCCCGGTCATACCCGTAGATGCCGATCGCCGAGGCGGAGAGCAGCACCGGCGTGCCGGTGCGTGCCACCAGCTCGGCCAGCCGCCGGGTGGGTCCGATTCGGCTGTCGCGGATGGCTTTACGGTGTTTCTCGGTGAATCGACCGGCGATGGAGGCGCCCGCGAGATGAATCACCGCGTCCACGCCGGCCAGCAGCTCCGGATCTGGGTCATCGGGATTCCACTGCCGTTGGTCGGCGCCGTGCGGGGCGCCGCGGACCAGCCGGATGACACGGTGGCCCCCGGTGCTCAGGAACGCCGCCAGCGCGGTGCCGACCAGTCCCGACGAGCCGGTCACGGCGACGGTCGAGGGCGTCAGACCCGCTCGGGCGGCGCGTGCGTGTGCCGCCAGGTCGTCGGCCAGCTGCCGGTGCCGGTAGACGAACATGGCGCGCAGGGCGCGGCCGGGCACCGGAGTATCCACCCGGTCGATGACGCGGGTGCGGTCTTCGCCTACTTCTTCGAAGTCGTGGGTGTGCCGCCAGTGCCCGATGATCCGTGGCGGCAGGGACGCCAGGCCATCGCTGCTGAGAACATCGACGAAACGCGCCGGCGGGTCATAGGAATCGGGCTGATGCTGGGCCACCCACCGCAGGCCGCCGGGCAGGCCCAGAATGGCGCGGCCGTCCTTGACCGAGTCGGCCTCGCACACCAGCCGCATCGGCGACCAGGGCGGCGAGAGCCGGGTGAAGGCACCTGGCCGGGTGTGCCAGGCGAATACCTGGTCGCGGGGTGCATCGATCACGCTCGAGTAGGTCAGGCCCATCCTTGTGACGTTACCGACCCTTCGCCGGGCTTGCCGATACGGCATTGTGGTCGGCATGGGTGTTCGCGACGGGATCGTTTCGCTGCTCGACGCCGTGCTGGACCGTGCGGTGGTTCCCGGCTATACGCGGATCGGGTACCGGCTCAGGACGTTCGATTGGGCCGATGATCCGCCGGCCGGTGCGTTGCGTGGTCGCACGGCGCTGGTCACCGGCGCCAATCGCGGCATCGGCAAGGCCATTGCCGCCGCATTGGCGGGTCTGGACGCGACCGTTCTGCTGACGGTGCGCGATCGGGCCAAGGGTGAACAGGCCCGCGCAGAGATCATTGCCGAGCACCCGGACGCCGACATCCGGGTCGAGGTGTGTGACATGTCGAACCTGGCCGCCGTGCGCGACTTCGCCGCCGACCTGGCTGGGCGGATGGCCGGGCTGGACGTGCTGATCCACAACGCGGGGTTACTGCCCGCCCAGCGTGTCGAGACGAGCGAGGGGCACGAGGTCACGCTAACCACCCACGTGCTGGGCCCGCTGCTGCTGACCGAAGGCCTGCTGCCGTCGCTGCGCGCGTCCAGCGATCCGCGGGTGATCCTGATGTCCTCTGGGGGGATGTACACCCAACAGTTGCCGGTCGACGACCCCGAATACCGCACGGGTCGCTACCGCGGCGCCATCGCCTATGCCCGCAGCAAGCGGGTGCAGGTGGCGTTCACGCCTATCCTGGCCCGCCGCTGGGCGGGCGTCCGCGTCTACTCCATGCATCCCGGCTGGGCCGACACACCCGGAGTGGCGTCCTCGCTGCCCGGTTTCCGGCTGGTCACCGGACCGTTGCTGCGCACCGCTGCCGAAGGCGCCGACACCGCCGTCTGGCTCGCCGCCACCCGACCCGCACCGCCGACGGGGTTGTTCTGGCACGACCGGCGACCGCGGCCGCAGCACTACCTGCCGACCACCCGCTACAACGATGCCGATCTGCAGCGCATGTGGCGTTACTGCACTGACGCGGTCGGCCTGGACTAACGATCGGGCAGAGCGTGCTCGACGACGGGCCGCCGCGGCTGGGGCTGCCGCTCGCGGCGCTTGGCGGCCACGTACACCTGCGCCGTCTCGTGGGCCACGGTCCGCCAGTCGAAGTCAGAGGTCAGTCGCTGCCGGGCGGCGCGGGCCCGGTGCTGCGCGGCGGCCGGGTCGTCGAGCACGCTGCGCACCGCCGCGGCCAGTGCGGCCACGTCGCGCGGGGGGAACGACATGCCGGTGACGCCGTTGATCACCGCCTCGCCCAGACCGCCGGTGTTGGACGTCACCAGCGGGATGCCGGCCGCGGCGGCCTCCAGCGCGGCGAGCCCGAACGGTTCGTAGTGGCTGGGCAGTACCGCGGCGTCGGCCCGGTGCAAAGCGGCCAGCAATTCCTCGTGATGGAGGTGCCCGGTGAATCGGGTTGCCTTGCGCACCTTGTGTTTACGGGCCTGCTCGACGAGCCAGTCCTGTTGGGTGCCGTCACCGGCGATGGTCAGGGTGGTTCCCGGGTGGGTGCGCCTGATCCGCGGTAACGCGGCGATCGCGTCGTGTACGCCCTTCTCGTATTCCAGGCGCCCGACGTAGAGCAATTCGGCGGGTCCGGTCCGCGGACGGCGCGGGCCGAACGGCCAGCGCGCCGCGTCGATGCCGTTGCGGATCACCGTGGTCTCGGACAGGCCGGGACCGAAGAGTTCGGTGATCTCGTCGCGCATCGAGGCCGAACACGTGATGAGCGAATCCGATTCGCGCACCAGCCACGACTCGACCGCGTGCACCTGCCGGCTGATCGCCCCGCTGACCCAGCCGGAGTGCCGGCCCGCCTCCGTCGCGTGAATCGTGGAAACGATTGGCACGTCGTAGAATTCGGCAAGCGCCAGGGCCGGATGTGCCACCAGCCAATCGTGTGCGTGCACGACATCGGGGCGCCACCGCCGTTGGCTGCCGAGACTTTTCACCGACAGGCCGGCCCGGATCATGGCGTGGCCCATGGCCAGCGTCCAGGCCATCATGTCCGTGCCGAAGGTGAACTCGTGCGGGTCCTGGGCGGCGGCGATCACCCGCACGCCGTCGTGGACTTCGTCCGTTGTCGGATGAGTACTCGGGTCGGTACCGGTGGGCCGGCGGGACAGGACGACTACTTCGTGACCGGCCTCGGCCAACGCGGTCGACAGGTGGTGGACATGCCGGCCCAGGCCACCGATGACCACCGGCGGGTATTCCCACGAGATCATCAGGATTTTCATGCGCGTGCCCTTTTCCGGCGCGAGCGACCGCAAAATGCCGTTCGTCGCGGCGTGTCGGCGGCAACACGCGCGCACTCGCGGCGCAGGAGGGCCGTCACTTCGGGAGCCTCCGGGCGTCCAGGGCGCCGAACAGGCCGTCGGCCCGGTTCCAGCCCTGCGCCAGCCGCTGGGCGGTGTCGCGCCGGCCCGACGCCAGTGCGCCGGCAATCTCCCGGGTGGCGTGGGCATGCAGATGGGCGCGGTAACGCGCATAGTCGGCCGCGGAGTCCTTGCTCACCATGAACGGCCAGTCGCTGGACACCGTCAGCAGCGTCTCCCGCAGGATCTGGTCGGCAACGTGATCGCGCGGCATGGGTCCGTCCAGTGATGCAGTCTGGGCCAGCGCCTTATCGACGATGGTCAGGGCCGTGTCGACCACCTCGGTGTTGAGCTGGACCAGATCGGCCACCTGCTCGCCGTTCCATACCTGCCAGTCCTTGCCCGAACCCCAGGAGCCGGGGGGCAGTTCGACCGCGGAACCGACGAATCCGGCCGTCATCGCATCGCTGAGCGTCCCCACCTGAACGCCCGCCTCCGGAAGGGCGCGCAGTACGCGGGACAGCCAGGTCGGGCCCTCGTACCACCAGTGGCCGAACAGTTCGGTGTCGAACGCGGCGACTACGTGGGCGGGCCGGCCGATCCGCTCGGACTCCGACAGCAGCCGGTTGCGCACCACGTCGACGAAGTCGGCGACATGGACGTCGACCGCGTGATCGGCGCGCTCGGGATCGTAGGGCGCCTTACTCTCCGAGGCCACATTGCGACCGGTGACCCGGGCCGGCTTCAGCCCGGTCAGGTGGTCATAGGTGTGGAAGTCGCGGTAGGCGACGTGGCCGGGATAGCCGGACTTCGGCGACCACACCCGGTAACTCACCTGTAGGTCGCGCCCGAAGGCGATGACATCGCTGGTGCCGACCGGGCGGCCGAGCGCCGTATCGCCGTGCAGTGAGGGGCCGTCGACCATGAAGTGGCTCACACCTGCGGCGGCATAGTCGTGCTCCATGCCGGGGGCATAGGCACATTCCGGCGCCCAGATCCCGGTCGGCCGGCGGGCAAGCCGCAGCCTGGCGTCGGCCAGGCCTTCGCGCAGGGCGAACTCCCGTAGCCGCGGAGCGAGCAGCGGCTGGAACGGGTGGGCCAGCGGACCCCCGAGCAGCTCGACGGTGCCGGTGTCGATCAGGCCGCGCAGCAGCGGGCTGCCGCCGTGGCGCCACCTCGTCGCGAAGTCGGCGAGCGCCTGATCGGCTTCCTCGCATTCGCGAATACCGTAGGCGCGCAATGCTTCCGGGGTGCAGGACGGGTAGTCGGCCGATTTGGAGCGCGGCGCCGACCGCACGCTGGCGGCTTCGGCCGCGCGCAACCGCCAGTTGGCCAGCCAGTGGTGCATGCCGTCCAGGCAGTACGGGTCGTCGAGCTGGGCGTTGACCACCGGCGTCATGCCAAGGGTGATCAGGCCGCCGCGATCCTCGTCGGCCAGCGCGCTAAGCACCCGAAACAGCGGCAGGTAGGCGGCCGCCCAGGACTGGTAGAGCCATTCCTCTCCGACCGGCCACCGGCCGTGATGGGCCAGCCAGGGCAGGTGCGTGTGCAGCACCAGGGTGAACATGCCGGGTACCCGGTGGGGTGAGGTCATCAACGGCGTACCGCGATTGCGACCAGATCCAGGCTGTCGTCGATCTCACGGACGGCCCTGTCGACGAGGTCGAAATCGGTGGTGGCCACCGCCGCGACGTCCGCCACCAACTCCGGTGACCACGGCGCATCGGCCACCGCCCGTTCGATCTGCGCATCGATGATCGAACCACCGTGCCGCGCATCCATCTCCCGCAGCCGCGGGCCGTGAAACAGCCCGCTCATCGACACGTCGCGAAAACCGCCGTTGACCAGCAACTCGGTGAGTTCGTCGGCGTCGAGCTCGCGCGTGTGGAAGGGGTTGATCGGGGTGTCGCGGCCCGGCGAGAAGGTAATCCGGTTAGGAGTCGACACCATCAGCAGGCCCGCCGGACGCAGCACCCGGGCGCACTCGCCGATGAACCGGCTCTGGTCCCACAGATGCTCGATGACCTGGAAGTTCACCACGACATCGACCGAGGCGTCGGGCAGCGGCAACTCGGTCAGGTTCGCGCGCATCACCTCTACCCGGGGATAGCGGTTGCGGACGTGGACCGCGGCGGACTCGTCGTAGTCGACGGCGACCACCCGGCGTGCGACGCCGGCGAGCAGATCCGCGCCGTAGCCTTCGCCGCAGCCGGCCTCCAGTACGTCGCGGCCGGCGCAGCGCGGCGCCAGCCGCTCGTAGACCACCTCGTGGCGGCGGAACCAGTAATTCTCGATGTCCAGGCCCGGGATGGTGCGCTCGCCCGTCAGCGCCAAGCCCGGATCGGCCGCTTCGGCGTGGTCGATCCGGTCCGGAGTATTGGGGACGATGGCACTCATTGTTAAGGCAGGCTAATGCCTGTCCCCGGATTCGCGAACCGGACGGTGAATCGAGGGGGAAGCCGCGGCGAATCGTCCCAGTACGACCCGCTATGGTGTGGGGGCAGACCGCAGTAAGTTACCGACTAGTAACATGGCGTATGCGGTCGCGAAACGCGTGACCGAGGTCCTGCAGCCGACCGCTGCCGGACTCCTTCGAGGAGGACGAACCACACTCATGACGAACATCGTGGTCCTGATCAAGCAGGTTCCGGACACCTGGTCGGAGCGCAAGCTCTCCGACGGCGACTGGACGCTCGACCGCGAGGCCGCCGACGCGGTCCTGGACGAGATCAACGAGCGCGCCGTGGAAGAAGCGCTGCAGATCCGGGAACGGGAGGGCGGCGAAGGGTCGGTCACCGTGCTGACCGCCGGCCCCGAGCGTGCCACCGAGGCGATCCGCAAGGCTCTGTCCATGGGCGCCGACAAGGCCGTCCATCTCAAGGACGACGGCCTGCACGGCTCGTGCGTGGTGCAGACCGCGTGGGCGCTGGCCCGCGCGCTGGGCACCATCGAAGGCACGGAGCTGGTGGTCGCCGGAAACGAGTCCACCGATGGCTCGGGTGGCGCAGTACCGGCCATCATCGCCGAGTACCTGGGCCTGCCGCAGCTCACCCACGTGCGCAAGCTGTCCGTCGAGGGCGGCAAGATCACGGCCGAGCGCGAAACCGACGACGGGCTGTTCAGCCTCGAGGCCGCGCTGCCCGCGGTGGTCAGCGTCAACGAGAAGATCAACGAGCCGCGCTTCCCGTCCTTCAAAGGCATCATGGCCGCGAAGAAGAAGGAAGTCACCGTCCTGACACTGGCCGAGATCGGCGTCGAGCCCGACGAGGTAGGCCTGGCCAACGCGGGTTCGTCGGTGCTGTCGTCCACCCCGAAGCCGCCGAAGACCGCAGGCGAGAAGGTCACCGACGAGGGCGAGGGCGGCAGCGAGATCGTCAAGTACCTGGTCGGCCAGAAGATCATCTGAGCCCAACTCAACGTAGAGAGCGAATAACCATGGCTGAAGTTCTGGTGCTCGTCGAGCACGCCGAAGGGGCCCTGAAGAAGGTCACTTCCGAATTGATCACCGCGGCCCGCGCGCTTGGCGAGCCGGCCGCCGTCGTCATCGGTGCGCCCGGCACCGCCGCACCGCTGGTGGACGGCCTCAAAGAGGCCGGCGCCGAGAAGATTTACGTCGCCGAGTCCGACGTGGCGGAGAATTACTTGATCACCCCGTACGTCGACGTCCTGGCCTCGCTGGCCGAGTCCAACGCGCCCGCCGCGGTGCTGCTGGCAGCCAACGCCGACGGCAAGGAGATCGCGGGCCGGCTGGCCGCGCGGATCGGTTCCGGCCTGCTGGTGGACGTGGTCGAGGTGCGCGAAGGCAACAAGGCCCTGCACTCCATCTTCGGTGGTGCTTACACCGTGGAGTCGCAGGTCAACGGGGACACCCCGGTGATCACCGTGCGCGGTGGTGCCATCGACGCCGAGCCGAAGGCCGGCGCCGGTGAGCAGGTCAACGTCGAGGTCCCGGCCCCGGCGGAGAACGCGACGAAGATCACCTCCCGCGAGCCGGCGGTGGCCGGCGACCGCCCTGAGCTGACGGAGGCCGCCGTGGTGGTTTCCGGTGGCCGCGGTGTGGGCAGCGCGGAGAACTTCAGCGTGGTCGAGGAGCTGGCCGACTCACTGGGCGGCGCTGTCGGCGCCTCGCGTGCCGCCGTCGACTCCGGCTACTACCCGGGGCAGTTCCAAGTGGGGCAGACCGGCAAGACCGTTTCGCCGCAGTTGTACATCGCGCTGGGCATTTCCGGGGCGATCCAGCACCGCGCGGGCATGCAGACGTCCAAGACCATCGTCGCGGTCAACAAGGACGAGGAAGCGCCGATCTTCGAGATCGCCGACTACGGCGTGGTCGGCGACCTGTTCAAGGTCACCCCGCAGGTCACTGAGGGCGTCAAGGCCCGTAAGGGCTGATCGACCGGTATACGCGGAAGCCCCCGCCGGGTGCGGGGGCTTTTGCGTTGCCGAACGCTTCATCTGGCGTGCATCGACACGTCAGCGGGCCGATGCCGGTTAGCTGAACGCCTGCTCCATGTTGGGTGCCATGAGCATCGCATCCGTTCTCATACCCAGCGACAAGCCCCGCGGCCCGGCGACACGGTCGTCGTCCGGGCCGCACTATTCCCTGTTGCTGTCCACCGATCCCACCCTCATCGAGGCCGCCCAGCGCCTGCGCTACGACGTGTTCACCAGTACCCCCGGCTTCACCCTGCCCAGCGGCGTCGACGGCCGTGATGTCGACCGGTTCGACGAGTACTGCGACCACCTCCTGGTCCGTGACGACGACACCGGCGAGTTGGTCGGCTGCTACCGCATGCTGCCGCCTTCCGGCGCCATCGCTGCGGGAGGCCTTTACACGGCAACGGAATTCGACGTCCGGGCCTTCGACGCGCTGCGGCCGTCGCTGGTGGAGATGGGACGCGCCGTGGTGCGCGACGGCCACCGCAACGGCGGGGTGGTGCTGCTGATGTGGGCGGGCATCCTGGCCTACCTGGACCGCTGCGACTACGACTATGTGACCGGCTGCGTCTCGGTGCCGATCGAGACGGACGGTGACGCGCCGGGCAGCCAGATCCGGGGCGTGCGGGACTTCGTGCTCGCACGCCATCCGGCGCGGTATCGGGTGCGGCCGTATCGGCCGGTGTGCGTCGACGGCAGGTCGCTCGACGACATCGCGCCGCCGGGCCGCCCCGCCGTTCCGCCTTTGATGCGGGGGTACCTGCGGCTAGGCGCCCGGGCGTGCGGTGAGCCGGCCCACGACCCGGATTTCGGTGTCGGCGACTTCTGCGTGCTGTTGGGCAAGGGCGATGCCGACACCCGCTACCTCAAGCGGCTGCGAGCGGTGTCGGCGGCCTCTGAGCTGGGCGGCGCGGGCCGGTGAACACGCCGGGCGGGCACTCCTGGCTGCCCCGCGCGTCGTGCGGCGTCGGCTGCCTCGACGAAGTAGCGGCGGCGCGGCTGCTGGTGAGGTTGCGGGCGGCACTGCGCATCGCGCTCGTCCTGCTGCTGGCGCCGGGCCTGCCGTTGCTCGGCATACCGCTGCCGGGCAGCACGCATGTCCAACGCGTCTACTGCCGGTTGATGCTGCGCTGTCTGGGAGTGCGAATATCAGTGTCGGGCAACCCGATTCGCAATCTGAGCGGCGTGCTGGTGGTCAGCAGTCACGTGTCGTGGCTGGATGTCTTCGCGATCGGCGCGGTGTTGCCCGGGTCGTTCGTCGCCCGGGCCGACATGTTCACCGGCCCCGCCAGTGGCATCGTCGCACGGATCCTGAAGATCATCCCGATCGAGCGGACCAGTCTGCGGCGGTTGCCCGCCGTGGTGGACGCGGTCGCCGGGCGGTTGCGGGCCGGACAGACGGTGGTGGCGTTTCCGGAGGGCACCACCTGGTGCGGCGCGGCGTTCGGCAGCTTCTACCCGGCCATGTTCCAGGCCGCGATCGACGCGGGACGTCCGGTGCAGCCGTTGCGGCTCACCTATCACCACGTCGACGGGCGGATGTCGACGGCACCGGCCTACGTCGGCCGGGACACCTTGCCGCGCTCGGTGTACCGGGTGGTCTGCGCTCGGCGCACCGTGGCCCGGGTCCGCGTCGAGTCGCTGCAGCTACCGGGCGCCGACCGGCGCGCGCTGGCCCGCCGGTGCCAGTCCGCGGTCCGCTCGGGCGCACCGGCGAAGCCGGATCACGCACTGGTGGCCTGAAAGCTCCTGCGCGCCTCGTGGACAATGCATCTCGGGGGGCGTCAACCGAGCGCGGAGGTACCCATGAGTCGTTGGCCGAAGCCGGATGTTGCGGGCCCGGGACAGGAATCCGTCTGGGACTATCCCCGCCCGCCGCGGCTGGAAGACTTCGCCGGTTCGATCACCATCGAGTTGGGCGGTCAGCAGATCGCGTCGACGCAGCACGCCTGGCGGGTGCTGGAGACCAGTCATCCACCGACGTACTACCTGCCGCGGGAGGCGTTCATCGAGGGTGTGCTGCGGCCCGCGGCCGGCTCCTCCTGGTGCGAGTGGAAAGGCCAGGCGAGCTACTTCGACCTGGTGACGGCGGCGCGGGTGGCCGCTCGCGCCGCATGGACCTACGAGCGGCCGAGCGCGGGGTTTGCGGCGATCGCGAACGCGATCGCGGTGATGGCCGCCCAAGTGGACCGTTGCACGGTCAACGGGGAAGAGGTGATCGCACAGCCCGGCGGGTTCTACGGGGGCTGGATCACCAGCTGGATCGTGGGCCCCTTCAAAGGCGTCCCCGGCTCGATGGGTTGGTAGGGCCCGAATGGGAAACCTAGGTCGATGACGCTCAGTGTGCACCGGGTGATCGCCGCAACCCCACAGGCGGCATGGGATGTGCTGGTCGACTTGGACGCCTGGCCCCGCTGGGGGCCTTCGATCAAGCAGGCCGAACTGGATCAGCCCGGCCGGCGCTTGGTCGCCGGCGCGACGGGCACTGTTCAGACCGCGCTACTGGTGCGGGTGCCGTTCGTGGTCACCGAGTTCGACCCGGGCAGATGTTGGGCCTGGAAAGTGGCCGGGATCCCCGCAACCTGGCACCGGGTGGAGCCCGACGACGGCGGTGCGCGCATCACCCTCGGGGTGCCGTGGTGGGCGCCACCCTATCTGGCCGTGTGCGAGATCGCGTTGCGCCGGATGGAGAAGCTGCTGGTGGAGGACGCGTAGGGGTTAGGGCGGGCTGTCAGCGAGGCGGCGCTGCTGCGCCACCACCTCGTCGAGATCGGTCAGGCGCCGCATCCCCGCCATCGGTTGCGCCATCCGCCGGTTGCGCCCCAGCGCTTCGGTGTTGCGCGCCAGAAACCACCAGTAGCCGCCGGTGAACGGGCAGGCATGCTCCCCGACCCGTTTGCCGGGCTGGTACCGGCAGGGACCGCAATAGTCGCTCATGCGGTTGATGTAGGCGCCGCCCGCCGCATAGGGCTTGGTCGCCATCAACCCGCCGTCGGCGTGCTGGGACATGCCGACCACATTGGCGACCATCACCCAGTCATAGCCGTCGACGAAGGACCGGTGGAACCAGTCGGTGACGGCGGCCGGGTCCCAACCGCGTTGCAGCGCAAAGTTGGACAGCACCATCAGGCGCGGAATGTGATGAACCCAGCCGTGATCGCGCACCTGGGCCAGCACGTCCTTGAGGCAGTTGGCCTCCACCGCATCGGCGTCGAGCTCCGCGAACCAGTCCGGCAGGCCGGCCTTGGCGTGTAAAGCGTTGCGGTGACGGTAGTTTCGACCGAAGTGCCAATACACGTGCCAGATGTAGTCGCGCCAGCCGATCAGTTGGCGGATGTAGCCCTCCACGCTGCCGATCGACGCAGCGCCGCTGCGGTAGGCGTCTTCGGCGGCGTAGGCGCAATCCAGCGGATCCAGCAGACCCAGGTTCATCGGCGCTGAAAGCGTGCTGTGGGCCATGAACCGGTCACCGGTGAGCATGGCGTCTTCGTGAGGGCCGAAGTGCGGCAGCCGGTCCCGGAGGAAAACATTCAGCGCCTGCTGCGCCTCCGCCGCGGTGACGGCGAACTCACGCGGCCCGTCGCGTCCGACGAACGACACCGCGCCGTCGCGCTGCCAGCGGTCCAGATCGGCGCGTACCTCTTCGTCGATCTGGTCCTCCTGAGGCCGCCAGGGTGGCGGAACACCCAGCGTGGCGGCACCTTTGGGGGCGGGTTCGCGGTTGTCCGCGTCGAAGTTCCACCGGCCCCCGACGGGCTGGTCACCGTCCATCAGCAGGTCGAACCGGCGGCGTGCCGCCCGGTAGAAATTCTCCAGGAGCAGGGTCCGCTGTGACGTTGCCCACTCGTCGAACTGCGCCTGAGTCGTACCGAATCCCCTGGCCGGCAGCACCTCGACCGACGGCAGTGACCGCACGAAACGGTCGGCCGCCCACGACGTGGGCCGGCACACGCTGAGCGGCTCCCTGATCCGCTCTAGTGCCTCCCGGTAGGTGCGCGTCTGCAAGAACACAGCCTGTTCACCGAGCTCGGCCGCGCGGTGGCGCAATGCCGACAGCACCAGATGAGCCTTGCGCCGGTGAAATCGGCGACGTTCGAACACGGCTTGAGACTCGATCAGCAACACCGGTTGGGCCGGATCGTCCAGGAAGTGGGGGCCGAGTTGATCGGCGAAGCACCACCTCCGGACGTCGGCGCTCATGCGGCTTGCGGCTGGGTCGGCGGCGCGATCAACTGTCCCCCTGTGGCATTACTGAACACTCTGTTCATTACGTTAACAGCTGCCGGACCCGGCCGTTCCGGCCGGAATCGCCGCCGGAGGGGCCGGTATCGTGGGGCGGGTCATGGTCTACCTCGATCACGCCGCCACCACCCCGATGCACCCCGCCGCCATCGAGGCGATGATGCCTGTGCTCGGCACCGTGGGCAATGCGTCGTCGCTGCACACCACCGGGCGCACGGCGCGCCGGCGCATCGAGGAATCCCGCGAGCTGATCGCCGACAAGCTGGGCGCGCGTCCCTCGGAGGTCATCTTCACCGCGGGCGGCACCGAAAGCGACAACCTGGCCGTCAAGGGCCTGTACTGGGCCCGGCGCGACGAGAGCCCGGGCCGTCGCCGCATCGTCACCAGCGAGGTGGAACACCACGCCGTGCTGGACAGCGTCAACTGGCTTGTGGAGCATGAAGGCGCCGAAGTCACCTGGTTGCCCACCGAAGCCGACGGCTCGGTGTCGGCCGCCGCGCTGCGCGAGGCGCTCGCCGGTGGCGACGACGTGGCACTGGTATCGGTGATGTGGGCCAACAACGAGGTCGGCACCATCATGCCGATCGCCGAACTGGCGGCCGTCGCCGCCGAGTTCGGCGTACCTATGCACAGCGATGCCGTGCAGGCGGTGGGCCAGCTGCCGGTGCACTTCGGAGCCAGCGGGCTCTGCGCAATGAGCGTGGCAGCGCACAAGTTCGGCGGCCCACCCGGGGTGGGCGCGTTGTTGCTGCGTCGCAGTGTCGCCTGCGTGCCGCTGCTGCACGGGGGCGGCCAGGAGCGTGACATCCGTTCCGGCACACCGGATGTCGCCAGCGCCGTGGGCATGGCCGCGGCGGCCGGGATTGCGGTCGACGGGCTGGACGCCAACAGCGCGCGGCTGCGTGACCTGCGCGACCGGCTGGTCGAGGGCGTGCTCGCACAGATCGAGGACGTGCGGGTCAACGGTGCCCACGACCCGCGGCGGCTGCCGGGCAACGCGCACTTCACCTTCCGCGGCTGCGAAGGCGACGCACTGTTGATGCTGTTGGACGCCAACGGAATCGAGTGTTCCACCGGGTCGGCGTGCACCGCGGGGGTGGCCCAGCCGTCGCATGTGTTGATTGCGATGGGGGCCGATGCGGCGAGCGCCCGCGGCTCCTTGCGGCTGTCGTTCGGGCACAACAGCGTCGATGCGGACGTCGATGCCGCGCTGCAGGTGTTGCCCGGTGCGGTGGCCCGGGCACGGCGGGCCGCGCTGGCCGCAGCTGGTTCGGCCCAGTGAAAGTTCTGGCCGCAATGAGCGGTGGTGTGGACTCGTCGGTGGCCGCGGCGCGCATGGTCGATGCCGGACACGACGTGGTGGGCGTGCACCTGGCCCTGTCGAGCTCGCCCGGCACACTGCGCACCGGGTCACGGGGCTGCTGCTCCAAGGAGGACGCCGCCGACGCGCGACGCGTCGCCGATGTGCTCGGAATCCCCTTCTATGTCTGGGATTTCGCCGAACAATTCCAAGCGGCCGTGATCGA
The DNA here is from genome assembly GCF_059812565.1 of Mycobacterium sp. NGS49. Taxonomy (NCBI): domain Bacteria; kingdom Bacillati; phylum Actinomycetota; class Actinomycetes; order Mycobacteriales; family Mycobacteriaceae; genus Mycobacterium; species Mycobacterium sp. NGS49. Next base: position 83,254 of record NZ_JCALCX010000009.1, read on the forward strand.
CGATTTCGTTTCGTCCTATGCCCGCGGGGAAACGCCGAATCCCTGTGTCCGGTGCAATCAGCAGATCAAGTTCTCCGCCCTGTCGGCGCGCGCGCTGGCGTTGGGTTTCGACCAGGTGGTGACCGGGCACTATGCGCGGCTGTGCGGCGGACGGCTGCGCCGTGCCGTCGACCGGGACAAGGATCAGTCCTACGTACTGGCGGTGCTGACCGCCGAGCAGCTGCGACACGCCGCCTTTCCGATCGGTGACACCGCCAAACCGCAGATCCGCGCCGAGGCCGCGAGGCGCGGCCTGGCCGTCGCGGAAAAGCCGGACAGTCATGACATCTGCTTCATTCCGTCCGGCAACACGCAGGCGTTTCTCGGCGCGCGGATCGGTGTTCGGCCCGGGGCGGTGGTCGATAACAGCGGCGCGGTGCTCGCTGAACACGACGGGGTGCACGGGTTCACCATCGGCCAGCGCAAGGGGCTGGGCATCGCGGGACCGGGGCCGGACGGCCGCCCCCGATATGTGACTGCGATCGACGCCGACACCGCGACCGTGCATGTCGGGAGTCTGGCCGAACTCGACGTCCATGCACTGATCGGCCGGGCGCCGGTGTTCACGGCCGGAGCCGCGCCGTCTGGTCCGATCGAATGCGCCGTACAAGTGCGCGCGCACGGCGAAACAGCCGATGCTGTCGCCGAATTGGTCGACGGCGAGCTGGTGGTTCAGTTGCGGAGCCCGCTTCGCGGCGTGGCGCGCGGTCAGACGCTGGTGCTTTACCGCTCCGATCCCGAGGGCGATGAGGTGATCGGCAGCGCGACCATCGCCGGCACCGGGCAGGCCTAGCCGCCCGGCACATTGGCGGCGATGTTTGTCATCACCATGTCCGACACCGATTCCGGAAAGCCGCAGAAGGTGACCTCCAATAGGGCCACCGACAGCACGCGGTAGTCGCGGCCGCACGAACCAGGGCGCATGTGCAGCGAGTCGCCGTCGGCGTCCCACGAGTTGACGAACAGCCAGCCCATTGCACTGTCCGCGCACCCCTTGACGGTGGACACCAGTCCGTCGAAGGCACGCCGGGCGGTGCCGGCGTCGGGATAGCTGGCGGCACCCTCCGAGATCAGCCGGCCGTCGGGGGGGTCCTGGAACGTGGTCTTGTGGAAGGCCTTGACCTCGGGGCCGAAAGTCGCCGTCTCGGCGAACACGAACCGGCATTCCGCCGGAGCGGTCGCGACCAGCTCCTCGATGTCGACCGGGTACCTGCCGTCCATCGAGGGAATGATCGTCAGATGTTCGCCCGCGCCGGTGATGGCCCGCATCCGAGATTGGTCCAACAGCACCGCCCCTGCGTCGAGCACCCCCAGCGGAACAGCGCCGAAAGCCGGCAACGCTTCGCCGTTCACCACCCGCGTGCACGCCGTCAGCAGCATCGCGATACACGTCATCGAGATGCCGGAAAGCCGTCTCATTCTCGCCATCCGCCGCCCTTCTGGCTCGAACTTACCCGTGTGCAACAGCGCTAAACACCCCTGGCCGGCGGCGGTTCGGGGGAGGTCGAATACGGTTGCCCGATGAGTGTTTTCGCACGGGGTACCGGCACCGGCTCCTGGCCGGGTACCTCGGCGCGGCAGGCCGCCGAGGTCGTGGTCGGCGAATTGGCCGGCGCGCTGGCCCATCTCGTCGAGTTGCCGGCCAGGGGAGTGGGCGCCGACCTGCTCGGGCGGGCCGCCGCTCTGCTGGTCGACGTGGCCCTGGACACGGTGCCGCGTGGCTACCGCATCGTCTCCCGGCCCGGTGCGGTCACCCGCCGGGCCGTCAGCATGCTCGACGAGGACATGGACGCGCTGGAGGAGGCCTGGGAGACGGCTGGGCTGCGCGGCGGCGACCGGGTGGTCAAGGTGCAGGCGCCCGGGCCGGTGACTCTGGCGGCGGGCCTGGAGATGAGCAATGGCCACCGGGCCATCACCGATGCCGGGGCGGTGCGTGACTTGGCCGTATCGCTGGCCGAAGGCGTCGCCGCTCACCGTGCGGCGCTGTCCCGCCGGCTGGACACACCGGTGGTGGTGCAGTTCGACGAGCCGACGCTGCCTGCCGCGCTGGGCGGCCGGCTTACCGGGGTCACCGCACTGAGCCCGGTGCCGCCGCTCGACGAGGCGGTTGCCGAGGCGCTGCTGACCACCTGCGTCGAAGGGGTCGGCAGTGACGTCCTGCTGCACAGCTGCGCTCCCGACCTCCCGTGGAACATGCTGCAGCGCACCGGAATCGATGCGGTTTCGGTGGACGTCAAGGTGCTGCGGGCCGCGGAGTTGGACGGCGTCGCGGCATTCGTCGAGCCGGGCCGCGCCATTGTGCTGGGCGTGGTCGAGAGCAGCGTTCCGGAGCGCCGGCCGTCCGTCGAAGAGGTGGCCACCAGGGTGGTCGCGGTGACCGACCGCCTCGGTTTCGGGCGGTCGCCGCTGAGCGGGCGCGTCGGCGTCAGCCCGGCATGCGGGTTGGCGGGTGCGACGCCGCAGTGGGCCCGCACCGCAATCGGGCTCGCCCGCGATGCCGCGGAGGCTTTCGCCCGGGATCCTGACGCGATCTGAGCCATATGCAACCTTTTGGTTGCGTTTCCGATCGAATCGTGGTGAGCTGATAGGCAACCAGGAGGTTGCGCATGAGCATCGATCGGATCGAGAAGCAGGTGGTGCTGCGGGCGCCACTGCAGCGGGTGTGGGCGGCGATCAGCGACTCCGAACAGTTCGGACGCTGGTTCGGCGCCCGCTTCGACGGGCAGTTCGTCGAGGGCCAAGCCGTCACGGCGACCATCACGCCGACCGAAATCGACCCAGAGGTCGCCAAACGTCAGGAGCCTCATGCCGGCGCCACGAGTCGCTGGCAGACCGTCGCCGTGGAGCCGCCCCGGCGGTTCGCCTACCGCTGGACAGTCGATCCTGAGAGTGAAGACGTCACCACGCTGGTGGAGTTCACCCTCGCCGAGGTTGCCGACGGAGTCCTGCTCACCATCGTCGAATCGGGCTTCGATGCGATACCCGAGGCGCGCCGCCGTTCCTTCTTCGAGGACAACTCCGAGGGCTGGGCGATGCAAACGGACCTGGTGCGCCGCTTCGTGGAACACGCGTGAGTCCGGTCGCGCAGCTGTTCGACGCCCTCGGCGACAGCAACCGGCTGCGCATTGTGGTGCGGCTGTGCGAGGTGGGCCCGAGCTCGACAACCCAAGTGACACAGGTCATTCCGGTCACCCGACAGGCGGCCAGCAAGCACCTGCAACTGCTGGAGTCCGCGGGCGTGGTCACCAGCAGCCGGCGTGGCCGGGAACGCGTATGGACGGTGCGGACGGAGCCGCTGGCCCAGGCCGGCGACTACCTCGCCCAGTTGTCGCGCCGGTGGGACGCGGCGGTGGACCGGCTGCGCGCCTACGTGGAGGAGTAAGGCCCTTGGTTGCGCCGAGATTGCCGGGAGGGCTGTGATTTCCACCTCGGTGCGACCCTGGCGGCAATCTCGGCGAGGGGTGTCACCGCGTGACGATAGCCTGCCAGAGTGACGTCTCCCGAGGTGCTCCGCGAGTGGCAAGACCTGGCCGAGGAGGTACGCGAGCACCAGTTCCGCTATTACGTGCGTGATGCGCCGGTCATCACCGACACGGAATTCGACCGGCTGCTGCGCCGGCTGGAGGCACTGGAGGCCGAGTACCCCGAGCTGCGCACGCCTGACTCGCCCACCCAGCTGGTCGGCGGCGCCGGGTTCGCGACGGAATTCGAGGCGACCGACCACCTCGAGCGAATGCTCAGCCTGGACAACGCGTTCAGCGCCGAGGAACTGGGCGCCTGGGCGGCCAGGGTGCACGCGGAGGTGGGTGACGATGCCCATTACCTGTGCGAGCTCAAGATCGACGGCGTCGCATTGTCCTTGGTCTACCGGGACGGACGACTGGCCCGGGCGGCGACCCGCGGCGACGGGCGCACCGGCGAGGACGTCACGCTCAACGCCCGCACCATCGACGACGTGCCGCTGCGACTGACCGCCAGCGACGAGTACCCGGTACCCGACGTCCTCGAGGTGCGCGGCGAGGTGTTCTTCCGGGTCGAGGATTTCGCGGCCCTCAACGCGAGCCTGGTCGAGGAGGGCAAGGCGCCGTTCGCCAACCCGCGCAACAGCGCCGCCGGCTCGCTGCGCCAGAAGGACCCGGCCGTCACCGCCCGCCGCAGGCTGCGGATGATCTGCCACGGGCTGGGGCACACCGAAGGTTTCCGGCCGGTCAGCCAGCACGCCGCGTACCTCGCGCTCAAGGACTGGGGATTGCCGGTCTCCGAACACACCAGCCTGGTCAACGGCCTGGCCGCCGTGCAGGACCGCATCGAGTACTGGGGCGAACACCGCCATGAGGTGGACCACGAGATCGACGGCGTGGTCGTCAAGGTCGACGAAACGGCGTTGCAGCGACGGCTGGGATCCACTTCGCGGGCCCCGCGCTGGGCGATCGCCTACAAATATCCGCCCGAGGAAGCCCAGACGAAGCTGCTCGACATCCGGGTCAACGTCGGCCGCACCGGACGGGTCACCCCATTCGCCTTCATGACGCCGGTCAAGGTGGCCGGCTCGACGGTCGGTCAGGCCACGCTGCACAACGCCTCGGAGGTCAAGCGCAAAGGCGTGTTGATCGGCGACACCGTGGTGATCCGTAAGGCCGGCGACGTGATCCCCGAGGTGCTGGGACCGGTGGTGGACCTGCGTGACGGTTCGGAACACGAATTCGTCATGCCCACCACATGTCCCGAATGCGGCACGCCGCTCGCGCCGGAGAAGGAGGGCGACGCCGACATCCGCTGCCCCAACTCGCGGGGCTGCCCGGCGCAGTTGCGCGAGCGGGTTTTCCATGTGGCCAGCCGCAACGCCCTGGACATCGAGGTGCTCGGCTACGAGGCCGGCGCCGCGCTGTTGCAGTCCGGTGCGATCGCCGACGAAGGCGACCTGTTCGGTCTCAGCGAGGAGGCGCTGCTGCGCACCGAGTTGTTCCGGACCAAGGCCGGCGATCTGTCGGCCAACGGCCGACGACTGCTGGCCAATCTGGACAAGGCCAAGACCGCGCCGCTGTGGCGGGTGCTGGTCGCATTGTCGATCCGCCACGTCGGGCCCACGGCGGCGCGCGCGCTGGCGGCCGCCTTCGGCAGCCTCGACGCGATCGCCGAGGCGACCACCGAGCAGCTGGCCGCCGTCGAAGGGGTGGGCACCACGATCGCGGCCGCGGTCACCGACTGGTTCACCGTGGACTGGCACCGCGACATCGTCGACAAATGGCGCGCGGCGGGTGTCCGGATGGCCGACGAACGCGACGAAAGCGTGCCCCGCACCCTGGCCGGGCTGAGCATCGTGGTGACTGGCTCGCTGACCGGGTTCTCGCGCGACGACGCCAAGGAAGCGATCGTCAGCCGTGGCGGCAAGGCCGCCGGGTCGGTGTCGAAGAAGACCTCGTTCGTGGTGGTCGGCGACTCGCCCGGCTCGAAGTACGACAAGGCCGTCGAACTCGGCGTACCGATACTCGACGAGGACGGGTTCCGGAAACTACTAGCCGAGGGCCCGGTCACCGACGTGGAGGCAGGAGACTGAGCCATTGCTGTGCTGCCTCTGCCCAGACGGCGAGGGGCAGTAGCTTTGCAACTTCGGTACACCAGTGCAGGCCGATCCGGAGCTTATCGTGGACGCTATGAAAGAGCCTGGCGAGCGGGACATCGCGGATCCGCAATGGTCGCCCCGCGAGGCCGAGTTGCTTGCGGTAACGTTGCGGCTCCTGCACGAACTGGGCTATGACCGCTTGACGGTGGACGCTGTCGCCAACACCGCTCGCGCCAGCAAGGCCACCGTGTATCGCCGCTGGCCGTCGAAAGCCGAGTTGGTTCTGGCAGCCTTCATCGAGGGAATCCGGCAGGTGGCGGTCGCGCCGGATACCGGCACACTGCGTGGCGATCTGCTGTGGCTTGGTCAGATCATCTCCCACCAAACGCAGGCCAACGCCGGTGCCATGCGCGCGGTTATTGCCGAGGCGGCGCACAACCCCGCGCTCAACGACGCTATTCAGCGCCAGTTCATCGGACAACGCAAAGCTGTCATCGGGCAGATTCTTCAGCAGGCGATCGACCGGGGCGAGATCGAGGCGGCTGCCATCGCCGACGATCTGTGGGACCTGTTGCCGGGGTATCTGATCTACCGGTCCATCGTTCCTGCCCGCCCACCGACCGATGACACGGTTCAAGCGTTCGTCGACTGTTTCCTCCTACCGGGACTCACCCGATCCGTGAGGTGACCTACCTGGTCTCGCAATGCACCTGACCGGCGCAGGTGAGATTTCTCTGCACGACGATCAACAGTACGGTACGGTACCGTACTATCAGCGGTACGGGTCCGCTGCGCGCGTCGCGCTCCTACTGATCGTCGAAAGGCCAATGAGTGAAGGGAATTTCAATTTGGTCTGTCGTCAGCCGGGGGTGGATGGTGATCGTCGCATCAGCCGTGGTCATGGCGGCGGGCTTCGCCATCTACCGGCTGCACGGGATCTTCGGCTCTTCCGGCGACAATTCGGTCGCCGGTATCTCCAATGAGATAGTGCCGTTCAACCCCAAGCAAGTGGTGCTGGAGGTATTCGGCACTCCGGGCGCCGTGGCGACCATCGACTATCTCGACGTCGATTCTCAGCCACAGCAAGTCGTGAACGCGCGTCTGCCTTGGTCGTTCACGATTACCACGACTCAACCAGCCGTTCTCGGAAGTGTTGTGGCACAGGGTAATGGCGCCACACTTGGCTGCCGAATCACCGTCAACGGTGCAGTCAAGGACGAACGTACGGTCAACACCTTGGATGCCTACACCTACTGTCTGGAAAAGTCCGGATGAGCGTCACCGACTGCTCGCGGCCCCGGATACCGCAGCTCATCCGCAGACTCTCGGTTCCGATCTTGCTGTTCTGGGTGGCGCTGGCGGCCCTGACGAACATCGCAGTGCCGCGCTTGGAGAAGGTTGCCGAGCGCTACAACGTGGCACTGAGTTCACCCGATGCACCCGCTCTGCAGGCGACGATGCGCATCGGGCAAGTGTTCAGAGAATTTGACACCGACAGCACCGCGATGGTGGTCGTGGAAGGCCATGATCCCCTCGGCGCCGACGCTCACCGCTACTACGACACCCTGATCCACAAGCTAGAGCAGGACCATCAGCACGTCGAGCACGTGCAGGACTTCTGGGGCGACACCCTGACCGCCGCGGGCGCGCAGAGCGCCGACGGAAAGGCCGCATATGTCCAGCTGAACCTGAAGGGTAATCAGGGCTCGGGGGCGGCCAACGAGTCGGTCCGGGCTGTCCGCCAGATTGTGGAGAAAACGCCGCCGCCGCCGGGGGTCGGGGCGTACGTCACCGGGGCGGCGCCGCTCATGGCGGATCAGTTCGACGTCGGCAGCAAAGGGACCATCAGGGTCACTCTGATCACGATCGGGGTGATCGCGGTCATGCTGCTTTTCGTTTACCGTTCGTTCTTCACCATGTTCCTGATGCTGTTGACGGTCATCGTCGAGATGGCCTCAGCCCGCGGATTCGTCGCATTTCTCGGAAACGCGGGGATGCTCGGGTTGTCGACCTACGCGACCAATCTGCTCACGCTGCTGGTCATCGCTGCGGGTACCGACTACGCAATATTCGTCGTCGGACGTTATCAGGAAGCCCGTGCCGCCGGTCAGGATCGGGAAGCCGCCTACTACGACATGTTTCACGGGACAGCCCATATTGTCCTGGGGTCAGGCCTGACCGTGGCGGGCGCCGTATGCTGTCTGATCTTCACCCGACTTCCTTACTTCCAGAGTCTGGGCATTCCGGCAGCGTTGGGTGTTCTTGTGACTCTCGCTGCCGCGCTGACGCTGGCGCCGGCCGTCCTCACTCTCGGTGCCCGAGCGGGAGCCTTCGAACCCAAGCGGAAGCCCAACGCTCGCGGATGGCGTCGGATCGGCACCGCGATCGTCCGCTGGCCCGGTCCGGTTCTCGTGGTGGCGGGTTCGGTGGCAATGGTCGGATTGCTCGCGTTGCCCGGGTATCGAACCAGCTATGACTCGAGCCCCTACCTGCCTGCCGGCGTCGCGTCCAACGTCGGTTACGCAGCCGCCGACCGGCACTTCTCCCGCTCCAGGCTGGAGCCCGAACTGCTGATGATCGAGGCGGATCACGACTTGCGTAATCCTGCCGACATGCTGGTGCTGGACAGGCTGGCCAAGGCCGTCTTTCACGTACCCGGCATCGCACAGGTACAGACGGTTACCCGGCCGCTGGGAGATCCGCTTGCCCACAGTTCGCTGGCTTTTCAGATCAGCTCCCAGAGTGCCAACCAGATTCAGAACCTGCCCTATCAACGCGATCGCGCGAACGACTTGCTCAGGCAAGCTTCCGAAGTGTCGAAATCGATCGATATTCTCAAGCAGCAGTACGTCCTTCAGCAGGAACTGGCTGCAACCACTCACAACGAGGCCGAAGCGTTTCACGCCACGGTCGTCACTCTCAATGGCCTGCGCGACAAGATCGCGAACTTCGATGATTTCTTCAGGCCGATTCGTAGCTACTTCTATTGGGAAAGACATTGCAGCGACATCCCGAGCTGCTATGCACTGCGGTCGGTCTTTGATGCGCTTGACAGTATCGACCAGTTGGCGTCGAAGTTCGCCGAACTCACGGCCATCTTGGACAGAATGGACGCGCTTCAGCCGAAGCTGGTGGAACTGATACCGGACCAAATCGCCAGTCAACAGGCGAATCATGATCTGGTCTTGGCGAACTACGCCACCATGTCGGGCATTTACGCGCAGACAGCAGCAGCAATCGAAAACGCGACGGCGCTGGGCCACGCCTTCGACGTCGCCAAGAACGACGACACCTTCTATCTGCCTCCGGACGTGTTCAACAGCGACGACTTCAAGCGCGGTCTGAAGAAGTTCATGTCGCCGGACGGCAGGGCCGCTCGCCTGATCATCACCCATCAAACCGATCCCGCTACGCCGGAGGGCATCTCGCATATCGAGCCGATCAAGAAGGCGGCGCAGGAAGCGGTCAAGGGCACGCCGTTGAGTAGCGCCAAGTTCTATCTCGGGGGGACCGCGACCACCTATAAAGACATTCAAGACGGGGCCAAGTACGACCTGATGATCGCCGCCGTCGCGGCGTTGAGCCTGATTCTGTTGATCATGGTGATATTGACCCGAAGCCTGGTCGCCGCGCTCGTGATCGTCGGCACCGTGGCCCTGTCGCTGGGCGCCTCGTTCGGGCTGTCGGTGCTGGTATGGCAGTACTTGTTCGGGATCAAGCTGTACTGGGTAGTGCTTGCGCTGGCGGTGATCCTGTTGTTGGCGGTGGGCTCCGACTACAACCTGCTACTGATCTCGCGATTCCGCGAGGAGATCCGCGCCGGGTTGAAGACGGGCGTCATCCGCGCGATGGCCGGCACCGGGTCGGTGGTCACCTCCGCCGGCCTCGTCTTCGCGATTACCATGTGTGCGTTCGTGTTCAGCGGTTTTCAGGTACTCGGTCAGATTGGGACCACCATCGGCATCGGGCTGTTGTTCGACACCCTGATCGTGCGTTCGTTCCTGACGCCGTCCGTCGCGACGTTGCTTGGGCGGTGGTTCTGGTGGCCCCAACGGATACGACCCCGGCCGGCCAGCGTGATGCTGCGACCATATGGGCCGCGGTCGGCCGTCAGGCAGTTGCTGCTGTGGGAAGACGACGATCCGGCGGTGCTGCAGACATCCGGCCGGCACGGCTGAACAGGCTGTACCGAACAACTGCCGACTCGCGGTCAGGCAGCTGGTCCGCGCCGCTGATGTTTGCACGCCACATCGCCGAGTTCGGCGTTCAGCGATGACCGCCGGAAAGTGTACGCTCACGTCTATTGTGTAGTGCGCACCGGTGTCGTACTGTCGTAGCCAACGACCACACAGGGCGTGCTGTCCGGGCGTCAGGGTAACGTCTGATCATCGAAAGGTCAACGGGTGGAAGCATTTTCACTCTCAAATATGGTCAGGCGAGGGTGGATGATCCTGGTGGCGGTGGCCGTCGTCGCGGCCGCCGGATTTGCTATCTACCGACTGCACGGCATGTTCGACACCGGCAAACGGGCCGCGGCCGTTCAGGGCGTTTCCAACGAAATCGTTCCGTTCAATCCCAAGCACGTGGTTCTCGAGGTTTTCGGTGCCGCCGGCGCCGTGGCGACCATCAACTACCTGGACGTCAACGCCCAACCACAGCAGGTCGTCGACGCACCGCTGCCGTGGTCGTTCACCATCACCACCACCGAGCCGGCCGTCCTGGGAAACGTTGTGGCACAAGGTAACGGCGCCACACTGGGCTGCCGGATCGTTGTCAATGGCGAAGTCAAGGACGAACGCACGACCAACACGCCTTACGCCTACACCTTCTGTTTGGACAAATCCGGATGAGCAACGAGCAACTGCCCCGAATTCCGCACACCATCCGCCGGCTTTCGGTGCCGATCCTGCTGTTCTGGGTAGTGCTGGCCGGGGTCTCCAACGCACTGGTGCCGCAACTGGAAGAGGTGGGCAAGACCCACAACGTCGCGCTGATCATGGCGGACGCGCCGTCGCTGCAGGCGACCAAGCGCATCGGCCAGAAGTTCCGGGAGTTCGACACCGACAGCACGGCCATGGTCGTCCTGGAGGGCGATCAGCCGCTCGGCGCCGACGCGCACCGCTATTACGACACGTTGATCCACAAGCTCGAAGGTGACCGCAAGCACGTCGAGCACGTCCAGGACTTCTGGGGCGACACGCTGACCGCCGCCGGATCGCAGAGTACCGACGGCAAGGCCGCCTATGTGCAGCTCAACCTCGCCGGCAATCAGGGCTCGGCCCTGGCCAACGAATCCGTCGTCGCGGTAAGGGAAATCGTCGAACACACGCCGCCCCCGACCGGGGTCAAGGCCTACGTCACCGGCGCTGCTCCACTGATCGCCGATCAGTTCGACGTGGGCAGTAAGGGGACGGCGAAGGTCACCGGCATCACCGTCGGCGTGATCGCGCTGATGCTGCTCTTCGTGTACCGGTCGTTTCTGACCATGCTGCTGGTATTGGTGACGGTCCTGATCGAGATGGCCGCCGCCCGCGGCATCGTCGCCTTCCTCGGCAACGCCGGCGTCATCGGATTGTCGACCTATGCGACGAACCTGCTCACCCTGTTGGTGATCGCTGCCGGGACCGACTACGCGATCTTCGTCGTCGGACGGTACCAGGAAGCCCGCAGCGCGGGTGAGGATCGAGATACGGCTTACTACACCATGTTTCGCGGGACGGCCCACATCGTGCTGGGTTCGGGCCTGACCGTTGCCGGTGCGGTGGCCTGTTTGAGCTTCACCCGGCTGCCGTACTTCCAGAGTCTGGGTATCCCGGCCGCGCTGGGCATCCTCGTCGCCCTGGTCGCCGCGCTCACCCTGGCACCGGCCGTGCTCACCCTCGGTGCGCTGGTCGGCATCTTCGAACCCAAACGCGCGATGCGGACCCGCGGCTGGCGGCGCATCGGGACGGCCATCGTGCGCTGGCCGGGGCCTGTGCTGACGGTGGCGTGCGCCCTGGCCTTCATCGGCCTGCTCACCCTTCCCGGATACAAGACGAGTTACGACACCCGCCCCTACATGCCCGAGAGCGCGGCGGCCAACGTCGGATACGCCGCTGCCGAGCGGCACTTCTCCCGGGCCCGGCTGGAGCCCGAACTGCTGATGCTCGAGAGCGATCACGACATGCGCAACCCGGCCGACATGCTGATCCTGGACCGGGTCGCCAAGGCGGTGTTTCACCTACCCGGCATCGCGCAGGTGCAGTCCATCACCAGGCCGCTGGGCACGCCGCTGAATCACACCTCGCTTGCCTTTCAGATCAGCGCGCAGAGCGCCAACCAGACCGAAAACCTGACATATCAACGGGATCGCGCCGACGACATTCTCAGACAGGCCGGCGAGCTGTCGAACTCCATCAACATTCTGCGCCAGCAGTACACCCTGCAGCAGGAACTGGCGGCGACCACCCACAGCGAGGCGCAGAGCTTCCGCGACACCATCGCCACCATCAACGACCTGCGCGACAAGATCGCCAACTTCGACGACTTCTTCCGCCCGATCCGCAGCTACTTCTACTGGGAGAAGCACTGTTTCGACATTCCCGCCTGCTTCGCGATCCGGTCGGTCCTCGACGCGCTGGACGGGATCGACCAACTCAGCGCCCGATTCGAAGACCTCACCGCCACGCTGGACAAGCTCGACGCGCTGCAACCCAAACTGGTGGCGCTGATACCGGAACAGATCGCCAGCCAGGAAACCAATCGCGACCTGACGATGGCCAATTACGCCACCCTGTCCGGAATCTACGCGCAGACCGCCGCGGCGATCGAGAACTCGACGGCGCTGGGTCGTGCGTTCGACACCGCCAAGAACGACGACACCTTCTACCTGCCGCCGGAGGTTTTCAACAATCCCGACTTCAAACGAGGCCTCAAGCTGTTCCTCTCACCCGACGGCAAGGCCGCCCGGATGATCATCACCCACGAAGGCGATCCCGCCACGCCAGAGGGCATTTCCCATATCGAGCCGATCCGAAAGGCCGCGCACGAAGCCGTGAAGGGCACGCCGATGGCGGAGGCGAAGTTCTATCTCGGCGGCACCGCCGCCACCTATCAGGACATCCAGGACGGCGCCAAGTACGACCTGATGATCGCCGGGATCGCGGCGCTGAGCCTGATTCTGCTGATCATGATGATGTTGACCCGCAGCCTGGTGGCAGCGCTGGTCATCGTCGGCACGGTGGCACTGTCGCTGGGCGCGTCCTTCGGGTTGTCGGTGTTGATGTGGCAGTACATCTTCGGGATCAAGTTGTACTGGGTGGTGCTGGCGCTGGCCGTGATCCTGCTCCTGGCCGTCGGATCGGACTACAACCTGTTATTGATCTCCCGGTTCCGTGAAGAGGTCGGCGCCGGCCTCAACACCGGCATCATCCGGGCGATGGCCGGATCCGGCTCCGTGGTGACCTCGGCGGGCCTCGTCTTCGCCGTCACCATGTGCGCGTTCTTATTCAGCGGTTTCCAGGTGCTCGGTCAGATCGGGACGACCATCGGGCTGGGTCTGTTGTTCGACACGCTGATCGTGCGTTCATTCATGACGCCGTCGATCGCTGCGCTGCTCGGACGCTGGTTCTGGTGGCCGCAACGGGTGCGCCCGCGTCCCGCCAGCGCGATGCTGCGACCGTACGGGCCACGTCCGGCGGTGCGGCAACTGCTGCTGTGGGAGGACGACGATCCCGTGGTGAAACCTGCACCGCGCTAGTTTGTCGGTGACCCCTCAGCGCAGCAGGGTGGCGACGATGCCCGCCAGGTAACCGAGGCGAGCGACCTCCGAGGGCCGGAACTCCGGACCGGGCCGCCCGAGCACCACCGCGGTGTGCGGGTCGCCCAGCGGGGCCGCGACCATGGTGGTGTTCATGTCGCGCCAGGCCCGCGGAACCCATTCGGCGTTGCCGTCCAGCGTCGACGCCTTCTCGATCGGCAGCCAGGGCGCCGAATCTGCCCGGGTTTCCGGTGCCCCCGCACTGCCGGCGAGCCGGTGCAGCGTGCCCTGCGTGTCACGCAGCACCGTGCACCAGCTCACCCGCAGGATTCTGGGCGCCTGGTCCACCAGAACCTGCAGCCTGGACGCGTTGTCGCCGGCTGCGGAGACGCGGTCGAGCAACTCCAGCTCGCGGTGTGCCTCGAGCAGACCGGTGTGCGGGCGCACGCTGTCCACCCGGACCCCGGGCAGGGATTCCGCCGCGGTGATCAGCGTGTCCGGCATCGCACCCGGGGGGAGTTCGATCACCAGGTCGTCGATCGCGTAACCGGAACTGCGCTCCACGACGTCCAGCGAGAGGATGTCGGCCCCCACCGAGCCGAGCGCGACCGCGAGTGACCCCAGACTGCCTGGTCGGTCGACCAACTCGATGCGCAACAGATATGAAGGCACGGCCAACACTGTTGCACAGGCACGCACGGGCGGCATTTCGGCCGCGGCCGTCGGGCGCCCCCTGCGGCGAACGCGCCAGTAGCGGCACGCCCGCGGCGGGATAGGCTTTGCGCTCGTGTCCCAGATCTCCCGCGACGAGGTGGCCCACCTGGCCCGGCTGGCCCGGCTGGCATTGACCGAGACCGAGTTGGACAGCTTCGCCGGCCAGCTCGACGCCATCTTGACCCATGTCAGCCAGATCCAGGCCGTCGACGTCACCGGCGTCGAGGCCACCGACAATCCCCTCAAGTCCATCTTCAAAGACGTCGACGTGACTCGCCCGGACGAGATACAGCCCTGCCTGAGCCAGCAGCAGGCGCTCGCCGCCGCCCCGGAGGCGGTCGAGGGCCGCTTCGCCGTCCCGCAGATCCTGGGGGAGAGTCAGTGACGGACATCATCCGACTCGACGCGGCCACCCTGGCCGCCAAGATCGCCGGCAAAGAGTTGTCTTCGGTTGAAGTCACCCAGGCCTGCCTGGACCAGATCCAGGCGACCGACGACCGTTACGGCGCCTTCCTGTATGTGGCCGCTGAACAGGCTTTGTCTGCGGCCGCGGCGGTGGACCGGGCGGTGGCGGCCGGCGAACAGCTCCCGTCTGCGCTGGCCGGGGTGCCGCTGGCGCTCAAGGACGTGTTCACCACGGCCGACATGCCGACGACCTGCGGCTCCAAGATCCTGGAGGGCTGGCAGTCGCCCTACGACGCCACCCTGACCGCGCGGCTGCGGGCGGCCGGCATCCCGATTCTGGGCAAGACGAACATGGACGAGTTCGCCATGGGCTCCTCGACGGAGAACTCCGCGTACGGTCCGACCCGAAACCCGTGGGACGTCGAACGCGTCCCCGGCGGCTCCGGGGGCGGCAGTGCCGCGGCCCTGGCCGCTTTCCAGGCGCCGCTGGCCATCGGCTCCGACACCGGCGGCTCGATCCGGCAGCCCGCGGCACTGACGGCCACCGTCGGCGTCAAACCCACCTACGGCACGGTGTCCCGGTACGGGCTGATCGCCTGCGCGTCATCGCTGGACCAGGGCGGGCCGTGCGCGCGCACCGTACTGGATACCGCTCTGCTGCATCAGGTGATCGCCGGACACGACCCGCGCGACTCCACCTCGCTCGACGCGCCGATACCCGACGTGGTGGGTGCGGCAAGAGCGGGTGCTTCTGGTGACCTGTCCGGCGTGCGAGTCGGGGTGGTGCGCCAATTGCATACCGGCGAGGGCTACCAGCCGGGGGTACTGGCCTCGTTCGAAGCCGCCGTCGAGCAACTGAAGGCACTGGGCGCGCAGGTGAGCGAGGTCGACTGTCCGCACTTCGACTACTCACTGCCCGCCTACTACCTGATCCTGCCCTCGGAGGTGTCCAGCAACCTGGCCCGCTTCGATGCGATGCGGTACGGATTGCGGGTCGGCGATGACGGCACCCACAGCGCCGAAGAGGTGATGGCCATGACGCGGGCGGCCGGCTTCGGGCCGGAGGTGAAGCGCCGCATCATGATCGGCACCTACGCCCTGTCGGCGGGTTACTACGACGCCTACTACAACCAGGCGCAGAAGGTGCGTACCCTGATCGCCCGGGATCTCGACGAGGCTTATCGGTCGGTCGATGTACTGGTGTCGCCGGCCACCCCGACCACCGCCTTCCGGCTGGGGGAGAAGGTGGACGACCCGCTGGCGATGTACCTGTTCGACCTGTGCACGCTGCCGCTGAACCTGGCCGGTCATTGCGGCATGTCGGTCCCGGCCGGGCTGGCCCCGGACGACGGGCTGCCCGTGGGCCTGCAGATCATGGCGCCCGCGCTGGCCGACGACCGCCTCTACCGGGTGGGTGCCGCCTACGAGGCGGCCCGCGGCGCCTTGCCGACCGCAATCTGAGTTCCGCGAGCAGTTCCGCGCGGAGGTCCGCGAGCAGTCGCAAAATCGCATGAAACCCTGGGTTTCTATGCGATTTTGTGTCTGCTCGCGCCGGGGGCCAGGCCACAGGGCAAGATGAGAACATGCGGATCGGAGTTCTCACAGGCGGTGGTGACTGTCCCGGCCTCAACGCCGTGATCCGGGCGGTCGTGCGTACCTGCGATGCCCGTTACGGCTCGTCGGTGGTCGGGTTTCAGGACGGGTGGCGTGGGCTGCTGGAGAACCGACGCATGCAGCTGAAAAACGACGATCGCAACGACCGGTTGCTGAGCAAGGGCGGGACGATGCTCGGGACCGCGCGCGTGCACCCGGACAAGCTCAAGGCGGGACTCGATCAGATCAAGCAGACCCTCGACGACAACGGCATCGACGTCCTGATCCCGATCGGCGGCGAGGGCACCCTGACCGCCGCGCACTGGCTCTCCGAAGAGAACGTTCCGGTGGTCGGAGTGCCCAAGACCATCGACAACGACATCGACTGCACGGACGTGACTTTCGGGCACGACACCGCCTTGACAGTGGCCACCGACGCCATCGACCGCCTGCACAGCACCGCCGAATCCCACCAGCGGGTCATGCTGGTCGAGGTGATGGGCCGCCATGCCGGCTGGATCGCGCTCAACGCGGGCCTGGCCTCCGGCGCGCACATGACACTGATCCCCGAGCAGCCCTTCGACGTGGAGGAGGTGTGTCGGCTCGTCAAACGTCGCTTCCAGCGCGGAGATTCGCACTTCATCTGCGTGGTCGCCGAAGGGGCCAAGCCCGTTGCGGGCTCGATTGCGCTGCGCGAAGGCGGACTTGACGAGTTCGGCCACGAGAAGTTCACCGGTGTCGCCGCCCAGCTGGGCGCCGAGGTGGAGAAGCGCATCAACAAGGACGTGCGGGTCACCGTGCTGGGCCACGTCCAGCGAGGCGGTTCCCCGACGGCCTACGACCGGGTGCTGGCCACCCGTTTCGGGGTCAATGCCGCCGACGCCGCGCACGCCGGGGAGTACGGCCAGATGGTTTCGCTGCGCGGCCAGGACATCGGGCGGGTGGCGCTGGCCGACGCCGTGCGCCAACTCAAGCTGGTGCCGGAGAGCCGCTACGACGACGCCGCCGCGTTCTTCGGCTGATGTGTTGGCCAACCGGTAGCCCAGGCTTCACCGGTTGGCAGGTTTTTCGTTTCTAGGAATCGGCTATACGTGGAGCATGTACAACCGCGGTCCGTATCGCGGAGTCATGGAACGGCCCGTCCCGCCGATCCGGACGCAGGATAGTCCGGATCAACCTTGGCGGGTGAGCCCCCAAAGTGGGGCCGCCACGGTGCCTCAGCCGCTCCGCCCGGATATCTCCGCCACCCGGCACAAACCCAGCCGACCCCCCGTCGAACCGCCCACTGCGGCAGGGCCCGCGATCAGAGTCGCGTACCCGGTGAGCCGTGAGCGCGTCCCCGGCGGGATGGCGCTGGACGCGATCGAACCAGAGGCTCCGGACCCCCCGGACTGGCGGCAACTCGTGCACCGCTATACCGGGCTTGACCTGGGTCCGAGCCGACGGGCCGCACACGAGGAGGCCCTGCGCGAGGTGATCCGCACCCCGGTGGGCGGAGCGTATTCCATCGCCGTGCTGAATCTCAAAGGCGGTGTCGGCAAGACCGCGGTGGTCGAAGCGCTCGGGTCGACGTTCGCCAGTATTCGCTCCGACCGGGTCATCGCCGTCGACATCGACGCCGGCGACCTGGCGGACCGACACGGTCGCCGCAACGCCCTGAGCTTGGCCGACCTGTTGGCCGACCGATCGGTCGCCCGTTACGCCGACGTGCGGGCCCACACGTACAAGAACAGTTCAGGGCTGGAAGTGCTGGGACCGCCGGACTACGCCAACAGCTGCTGGAGCATCAGTCGCCCGGATTTCGTCAAGGCGTTCTCGATTCTGCGAAACCACTACTCGCTGGTGCTGGTTGACTGCCCCAAGACCCTGAAATCCGGTGTGATGGAGGCGGTGCTGCCGGAATCGCGCGCCCTAGTGGTGGTCACCAGCACCACGATAGATGCCATGCAGAAGACTCAAGTCACGCTGGAGTGGTTGCGCCACAACGGATATCGAAAGTTGTTGGAGTCCACCGTGCTGGCGGTCAACCACGTCGAGCGGACCAAGCTGAGCGCCTTGGCCAGCAAGCACCTCGAAGACTTGTCGGCCCGCGTCTCAGCCACCGTGACGCTGCCCTTCGACCGGCATGTGCGGCACGGGACAGAGATCGGGCTGGATCGGCTGAGCAAGCAGAGCAGGCGCGCCTACCTGGAGATGGCGGCCGCGCTGGCCCGCACCATCCCCAACCGGCAGCCCTGACGGCCTGAGCCCGCCGCCGACTGCACCACTAGGATCGATGCCTATGACGGTTGCTGGGGTTGACCTGCTCGAATATGACGAGGTCATCGAACGTTTCGATCCGGTGCTCGGACTCGAAGTCCATGTAGAGCTGTCTACGGCCACCAAGATGTTCTGCGGCTGCTCGACCACGTTCGGCGCCGAGCCCAACACCCAGGTGTGTCCGGTCTGCCTGGGCCTGCCCGGCTCGCTGCCGGTGCTCAACCGGGTCGCGGTCGAGTCGGCGATCCGCATCGGCCTGGCGCTGAACTGCGAAATCGTGGAATGGTGCCGATTCGCCCGGAAGAACTACTTCTACCCGGACATGCCCAAGAACTACCAGATCTCGCAATACGACGAGCCGATCGCCATCAACGGTTATCTCGAGGCGCCGCTGGAGGACGGCACCACCTGGCGAGTGGAGATCGAGCGCGCGCACATGGAAGAGGACACCGGCAAGCTCACCCATATCGGCAGCGAAACCGGCCGCATCCACGGCGCGACGACATCGCTGATCGACTACAACCGTGCCGGGGTGCCCCTGATCGAGATCGTCACCAAACCCATCGTGGGCGCCGGTGCGCGCGCACCTCAGATTGCCCGCGCCTACGTGACGGCATTGCGAGACTTGTTGCGCGCGCTTGATGTGTCCGACGTGCGGATGGATCAGGGATCGATGCGCTGCGACGCAAACGTATCGCTCATGCCCGCCGGGACAACCGAATTCGGTACCCGAACGGAGACCAAGAACGTCAACTCGCTCAAGAGCGTGGAGGTCGCGGTCCGTTACGAGATGCAGCGCCAGGCTGCGGTGCTGGTGGCCGGAGGCCAGATCATCCAGGAGACCAGGCACTTCCACGAAGCCGGCTACACCAGCCCCGGCCGGGCCAAGGAGACGGCGCAGGACTACCGGTATTTTCCCGAGCCCGACCTCGAACCCGTCGCGCCCAGCCGCGAGCTGGTCGAGCGGCTACGCGAGAGTATTCCCGAGCTACCGTGGTTGAGTCGCAAGAGGATCCAGGAAGAATGGGGTTTCTCCGACGAGGTGATGCGCGACCTCGTCAACGCCGGAGCGGTCGAATTGATCGCCGAAACCGTCAAGCACGGAGCGGCGAGCAAAGAGGCGCGCTCGTGGTGGGGGAACTTCCTGCTACAGAAGGCCAACGAGGCCGGCATCGGGCTGGACGCCCTGGCCATTACCCCGGCGCAGGTCGCCGAGGTGATCGCCTTGGTGGACCAGGGGAAGCTGTCGAACAAGCTGGCACGCGAGGTCGTCGAAGGTGTGCTGGCCGGCGAGGGTGAGCCGGAGGCGGTGATGACCGCGCGCGGGCTGGCGCTGGTGCGCGATGATTCGCTCACCCAGGCCGCGGTCGACGAGGCACTGGCGGCCAATCCCGATGTGGCGGAAAAGATCCGCGGCGGCAAGGTGGCCGCCGCGGGCGCGATCGTGGGTGCGGTGATGAAGGCCACCCGCGGGCAGGCCGACGCGGCGCGAGTTCGCGAACTTGTCCTGGCGGCTTGCGGTCAGAGCTGACCGGCGACCTCTCGGCTGACCTGGCGGCGAGATGGCCGCGACGGTCGTGGTTCAGCCGAGATCGCGACCTCCATGGCAATCACGGCGCGGTTGAGTGCGCCGCCGCCCAACAGCCGTGGGTGGTCGACGACGCCGGCGCGTAGGACTTCCGTAGGAAAAGGCCCCGAAAGAGTCCGCAACGGGCGCGTCGGACCCATCATGGTGGGGTGATCGGTGAACCGTTCAACGACCTGATGTCGATGCTGGACTCCCCGGTGTTCCTGGTGACCACCCAGGCCGACGGTATCCCGTCGGGCTGCCTGGCCGCCTCCGGCGCCCAAACCAGCGTGCAACCCCCCAGTTTCATGGTCGGTCTTCCGCTGGGTAGCGGCACCCACGAGGTGGGCAGTCGATCCGACTACCTGGCGGTACACGTTCTGCCGCGCAGCCAGCTCATCCTGGCCGAACTGTTCGGCAGCCAAACCGACAATCTGTTCGCACGCTGCTCCTGGCGCGCCGGTCCCCTGGGGATGCCGATCCTCGACGACGCCGCCGCCTGGTTCGTCGGCAGGACCGTGAGCCGAAGTCCCGTCGGCGACCACGCGGCCTACCTGCTGGAGCCGGTCGCCACCTGGGCCCCCGAGAATGCCGACGAACTGCTCTACCTGTCCGATCTCGACGACGAGTACGAGCCGGGCCAGGAAGCACCGCAGCGCCTGTACACCGGTGAACGGCCGCAGGCTAAGCCCAGCTACGGCATGAGGTTCACCCTCGACGCCCCGTTCTAGGGGCTGGCGGGCGAGCGGAGCCGGCTCAGGTCTTGTCGTCGTTGTTGCGCGGGAACCCGCCGCCCTGCGGGAACAACGGGAACACCACATCGTCGAGCTTCTCGGCATCACCCGCGGTCTTGTTCACCGTGGCACCCCAGACGTTGCCGTCCGGAGACATCCGCAGCGCCCAGGCGTGCGCGTGGGTGTCCTTGCGAACGACGTCGGGCTCACCGGTGACCGCGCCGGTCTTGGGTGCGAGCCGCACCGCCACCGTCAGCTTGGTGTTGATGAGGTTCACCAGCACCGTGCCGTCCATGGCGGCGCACCCGGCCACGCCGGGCTTGTCCGGCCAGGTCCACACCGTGGACACTTCGGACTTCTTGGTGATGCGCTGTAACCGGTCGGCGCCCGGCGTGCGGTCGGCGACGTACAAGGACCCGTCTACAGGATCGATGCACAGGCCACCGCCCGAGCCGATGCCCGACAATGCTGTCGTCGGCGGCGCCTGGCCGAGCGTGGTCGGCTGCTCGATGCGCAGCACCTTGCCGGCCAGCGATCTCGGGTCGGCGGCCATCGCCGGGTTGCCGGCGTCTCCGGTCATCACGACCAGCGTGGTGGGCGTCGTGAAGATCAGTGCGCCGGTATTGCCGGTGGCGCCTTTGGGGATGCCGGTCAGGATGTCTTTGGGTACGTCGTCTTCGGCGATGCGGATGACGCGGTTGTCGGTGGGCGTGCTGACGTAGGCATACATCAGCCGGTCCTGGGAGAAGGTGGGCGACAGCACGATGTCCATCAGGCCGCCGTCTCCCGACGGGTCGACCGGGATCACCATCTTGATCTTGGGTTCGGCGCTGACGGAGATCTCCTTGACGGCGCCGGTCGTTCGTTCGGCGACCAGCGCGGTCTTGCTGTCCCCGCCCATGATCAGGCCGCTGGTGGATTCCAGGCAGCCCTGCATCACCCCGGGTGCCGGGCACGCCTTCGGAAAGGGGGTGGGTGGCAGCGGCGGCGGCGGGGGAGGCGTGGTGCTGGGCGGAGGCTTGAGTTCCGGATTGGTCGTGAACGGCTGCGACTGGGCGTCGTTGAACCGCGCGCAGCCGCTGGACAGCAGCATCGCCGCGCACAGCGCGGCCAGCGCGCATCGAACCGACCGCCTCATCCGCATGATCGACAGGCTACGGAATCGGCGGCGAGGGCCGCCACTTGCCGCCGACGACGCGGCCGTGGCCGCCCCGCCGGCGCTTCGACGAACGCCGCCAGCACACGCGTGCCACAACGGCTGAGGGCGCTCGCAACGTGGCCGAAACCGTCTTCGGCATGGTGGTCGCCGTGCTCAGCCGAACATCCGGACGCCTGAATACGGATTTAACTGGCGAAAGCGCCGCTCAAATCCCCGATCTAGCTGCAAAAGCCCTTACCCTGACACGGGTGACCAGTTCGAATGAATCACCGTGGCAGCGGCCGGACGAACTTGCCGGTCCGACTCCAGGACGCCCCGCCTCGGCGAGCCTGGTCGACCCCGAAGACGATTTGACTCCCGCCGGATACTCAAGCAGCTTTCCGAACACGGGAACCACCACCATCATTCCGCCGTACGAACCCAGCACGGGCAGTTCGTCCTACAACCTTATGGACGCTCAAGAGCCGCTGCCGTACGTGCAACCGCAACCGGCCAGCCGGCACATTCCGCCCGCTGCGCCAGCCATCGACATCGACGACGAGGACGAGCGGCTACGCGCCAGCGCCCGGCGCGGCACCCAGAATTTCGGCTTGCTGGTGCTGCGGGTCGGTCTCGGCGCCGTGCTGATCGCGCACGGGCTGCAGAAGCTGTTCGGCTGGTGGGGCGGGTCAGGCCTGCACGGGTTCCGGAACTCGCTGTCCGACATCGGTTTCCAGCACGCCGACATCCTGGCCTACGTCAGTGCGGGCGGCGAGATCGTCGCCGGTGTGCTGCTGGTGCTCGGGTTGTTCACCCCGATCGCCGCCGCGGGTGCCCTGGCTTTCCTGATCAACGGTTTGCTCGCGTCGGCCTCGGCGCGACCCCGTTCGAACACCTTCACGTACTTCCTGCCGGACGGGCACGAGTACCAGATCACCCTGATCGTGATGGCGGTCGCCGTCATCCTGGCCGGTCCCGGTCGCTACGGCCTGGATGCCGGTCGCGGCTGGGCTCATCGGCCGTTCATCGGGTCGTTCGTGGCGCTGCTGGCCGGCATCGCCGCGGGTATCGCCGTGTGGGTGCTGCTCAACGGCGTGAACCCGCTGGCCTGACGGCTGGATGGCGGCGACCCGCGGCGCCCGGCTGCGCCGCGCTTGCGATCACCGCGTCAGCGGTACGGGTTGGGAACCCGTCCCGAGCTGGCTTCGGTCAGCTGCGGCAGGGTCGCGAAGGTGACCGCCGGCAAGCGCAGTTCAGACCCGTTTTTCAGGTGCGCCCGGGCCCACGACCCGCGGTGGAACCGCAGACCGTCGATATCGTCCCAGGCCACCGACTCGCTGCCCAACAGCGTCCGCACCGTGACGCCCTGGTCGTCGGCGACGGTACGAAGCCGGACGATCAACGCCGACAACAACAACGGAATCACCAGCACCGGAGCGCTCAGCGGCCAGGCCGTCACCGGAACCAGCAGGCACAGGGTCACGAACCCCACGGCGATATGCGCCATCGGCGATAGTTTGATCACGACAGGCGACTCGGTAACCACCCTCGCATCATTGCACCGCCGGTCGGTCCGGGCGACGGACCGGGCAGCGGATTTGACGGTTGAGCAGTGCGAAGGCTACCGTCGGACGTTATGAAGTCCGGAATGCTCGTAGTAATCAGTCGGCGCGTTGGTGCCTGACTAGCTCTATCGAGCACCAACGCAGCCCTCGTACAGCAGCCAGCTGGCGAGGGTTTTTTCTTGCCCCGAGACGCCACAGAAGAAATAAACCGAAGAGGAAACAGTGAGCGCACCCACCAAGCCACCGGCACCGGCCTCGACGCCAGCTTCGCAGCAGGCGGCCGAGCTCGCCTCGGATGCCGGCAAGGCCGCGGCCAAGCCGGCTACCGGACAACCGAAACGTATTGCGCCCCATCAGCTTACCGGTGCGCAGGCGGTTATTCGGTCGTTGGAGGCGCTCGACGTCGACGTCATCTTCGGGATTCCGGGTGGCGCGGTGTTGCCGGTCTACGATCCGCTGTTCGACTCCCAGCAGCTGCGCCACGTCCTGGTGCGCCACGAGCAGGGGGCCGGTCACGCCGCCAGCGGTTACGCGCATGCCACCGGCCGGGTCGGGGTGTGCATGGCGACCTCGGGGCCCGGCGCCACCAACCTGGTGACCCCGCTGGCCGACGCGCAGATGGACTCCATTCCGGTGGTTGCCATCACGGGTCAGGTCGGCCGGCAGCTGATCGGGACAGACGCTTTCCAGGAGGCCGACATCTCGGGCATCACGATGCCGATCACCAAGCACAACTTCCTGGTGCGCACTGGTGACGAGATCCCGCGCGTGATCGCCGAGGCCTTCCACATTGCCGCGTCCGGGCGACCAGGTGCGGTGCTCGTCGACATCCCCAAGGACGTGCTGCAGGGCCAGTGCACCTTCAGCTGGCCGCCGCGGATGGAACTGCCCGGCTACAAGCCGAACACCAAACCGCACAACCGGCAGATCCGCGAGGCCGCCAAGCTGATCGCGGCAGCGCGCAAGCCGGTGCTGTATGTCGGTGGCGGCGTCATCCGCGGTGAGGCGACCCAGGAACTCCTGCAACTGGCCGAGCTGACCGGGATCCCGGTGGTCACCACCCTGATGGCGCGGGGCGCTTTCCCAGACAGCCATCGGCTGAACATGGGCATGCCCGGTATGCACGGCACGGTGGGTGCGGTGGCGGCGCTGCAGCGCAGCGATCTGCTGATCGCGCTGGGCACCCGGTTCGACGACCGGGTGACCGGGAAGCTCGAATCCTTCGCTCCCGAGGCCAAGGTCATCCATGCCGACATCGATCCCGCCGAGATCGGCAAGAACCGGCACGCCGACGTGCCGATCGTGGGCGATGTCAAGAACGTCATCACCGATCTGATCGAGATGCTGCGGCACTACGAGGTGCCCGGCAACCTCGACATGACGGAGTGGTGGGAGTACTTGGAGGGCGTCCGCAAGACGTACCCGCTGAGCTACGACCCGCAGAGCGACGGCAGCCTGGGCCCGGAATTCGTGATCGAGAAGCTGGGCCAGATTGCCGGTCCGGACGCGATCTACGTCGCGGGCGTCGGGCAGCACCAGATGTGGGCCGCGCAGTTCATCAAGTACGAAAAGCCGCGCACCTGGCTGAATTCCGGCGGTTTGGGCACCATGGGGTTCGCCATCCCGGCGGCCATGGGCGCCAAGATCGCGCTGCCGGACACCGAGGTGTGGGCGGTCGATGGCGACGGCTGCTTCCAGATGACCAACCAGGAACTGGCCACCTGCGCCATCGAAGGCATCCCAATCAAGGTTGCGCTGATCAACAACGGCAACCTGGGCATGGTGCGCCAATGGCAGACCCTGTTCTATGAACAGCGTTACTCACAGACCGACCTGGCCACCCACTCGCACCGCATCCCGGATTTCGTCAAGCTCGCCGAGGCGCTGGGTTGCGTCGGAATGCGTTGCGAGCGTGAGGAAGATGTCGAAGAGATGATCAACCGGGCGCGTGAGATCAACGACCGCCCGGTGGTTATCGACTTCATCGTCGGCGCCGACGCGCAGGTCTGGCCGATGGTTGCGGCCGGCACCAGCAACGACGAGATCCAGGCCGCGCGCGGCATCCGTCCCCTGTTCGACGACATCACCGAAGGGCACGCCTGATGACCGCCAGCGACGATGCAGCACGCAGTAATGAGGAGGAGCGGCGCATATGACAAGCGGTTCGCCCAAGACGCACACGCTTTCGGTCCTGGTCGAAGACAAGCCGGGTGTGCTCGCCCGTGTCGCGGCGCTGTTCTCCCGGCGCGGATTCAACATCGAGTC
Organism: Mycobacterium sp. NGS49; assembly: GCF_059812565.1. Lineage (NCBI taxonomy): Bacteria > Bacillati > Actinomycetota > Actinomycetes > Mycobacteriales > Mycobacteriaceae > Mycobacterium > Mycobacterium sp. NGS49. The sequence continues at coordinate 108,834 of NZ_JCALCX010000009.1, forward strand.
GCTGGCGGTGGGTGCCACCGAGCAAAAGGACATGTCGCGGATGACGATCGTGGTCTCCGCGGAGGAGACACCGCTCGAGCAGATCACCAAGCAGCTCAACAAGTTGATCAACGTGATCAAGATCGTCGAACAGGACGAGGACAACTCGGTGGATCGCGAGTTGGCGCTGATCAAGGTGCGCGCCGACGCCGGCAGTCGCAGCCAGGTGATCGAAGCGGTTAATCTGTTCCGCGCCAACGTCATTGACGTATCCACGGAATCGCTGACCGTGGAGGCAACCGGTAACCGCGGCAAGCTGGAGGCGCTGCTGCGGGTGCTGGAGCCGTTCGGTATCCGCGAGATCGTCCAATCGGGTGTGGTGTCGATGGCCCGCGGCCCGCGCGGCATCAGCACAACCAAGTAACTTTTCGCTGCAAAACAAGAAGGAGTAATACCCGTGCCGCAGGCATTAGAGATGTTCTACGACGACGACGCAGACCTGTCGATCATCCAGGGCCGCAAGGTCGGCGTGATCGGTTACGGCAGCCAGGGCCACGCGCACTCGCTGAGCCTGCGTGATTCCGGCGTCGAGGTCCGAGTGGGGCTGAAAGAAGGCTCGAAGTCCCGCGCCAAGGTCGAGGAGCAGGGCCTGGAGGTCGACACACCCGCCGAGGTGGCCAAGTGGGCAGACGTGATCATGCTGCTGGCTCCCGACACCGCGCAGGCCGAGATCTTCACCAACGACATCGAACCCAACCTGAAGGCCGGCGACGCACTGTTCTTCGGTCACGGCCTCAACATCCACTTCGGTCTGATCAAGCCGCCCGCCGACGTCACCATCGCCATGGTCGCCCCCAAGGGCCCCGGCCACCTGGTGCGCCGTCAGTTCGTCGACGGCAAGGGCGTGCCCGCGCTGATCGCCGTCGAACAGGACCCGACCGGCAACGGCCAGGCGCTGGCACTCTCCTACGCCAAGGCCATCGGCGGCACCCGCGCCGGCGTCATCAAGACCACCTTCAAGGACGAGACCGAAACCGACCTGTTCGGTGAGCAGGCCGTATTGTGTGGTGGCACTGAGGAATTGGTGAAGACGGGCTTCGACGTGATGGTCGAGGCGGGCTACCCGCCGGAGATGGCCTACTTCGAGGTGCTGCACGAGCTCAAGCTGATCGTCGACCTGATGTACGAGGGCGGTATCGCCCGGATGAACTACTCGGTGTCCGACACCGCGGAGTTCGGCGGTTACCTGTCGGGCCCGCGCGTTATCGACGCCGGTACCAAGGAGCGGATGCGGGAGATCCTGCGCGACATCCAGAACGGTGACTTCGTCAAGAAGCTGGTGGCCAACGTCGAGGGTGGCAACAAGCAGCTCGAGCAGCTGCGCAAGGAGAACGCCGAGCACCCGATCGAGGTCACCGGCAAGAAGCTGCGCGACCTGATGAGCTGGGTCGACCGGCCGATCACCGAGACGGCGTAGTTCCTCGTCCGAGCAGCAGACGCAAAAGCACCTTGGAATTCGCGTTCCAAGGTGCTTTTGCGTCTCTTCGCCCAGCCTCAGGCGAGCCCGCCGCGGGTCTGCGCCCAGATTGAATCCTGGTACAACGTCCGCGGCGTGTTGTGTGCGTAGGTTCAGTGTCGCGGGCCAGGCTCAGGAGCTCAGCCGGTCGGCAGTCTGAACCACCCGCCGCGCCAGGTGATCCAGCGCGTCGCCCGTGGCGGAGTCGAAGTCGTTGATGTTGTCGTGCGTCGAAACCAGGCTCGCCCCATACGGATTGCCGTCGACGAACTTCAGGGGATCGGTGTATCCGGGGGGCACGATGATGCCGCCGAAATGCATCAGCGTGACGTAGAGCGTCAGCAGTGTGGTCTCCTGGCCCCCATGCAGGGTGTTAGACGAGGTGAATCCGGCGTACACCTTGTCGGCGAGTTTGCCTGCGGCCCACAGCCCGCCGAGCCCGTCCAGGAAATCACGGAGCTGTGCGGCAACCGATCCGAACCGAGTGGGGGAGCCGAAGATCACCGCGTCGGCCCACTCGATGTCCTCACCGGTGGCGGCCGGAAGATCCTTGGTTGCTTCATAATTCGCCGTCCAGGCGGGGTTACGAGCGAACGACGCCGGATCGCGGGTTTCGGCGACATGCCGGACCCGAACTTCGGCGCCTGCGCCTTCGGCTGCCGCAGCGACGCGCTGCGCCATGGAGGTGCCGTGCCCGGTCGCGGAGTAGTAGATGATCGCGAGTTTGGCCATGATGCCAGCCTAGGTGTGGCAAGTGCCGCGTCGGTATCGACCAAGACGTGCTCAGCGTTGGTCGGCAAGGCGTAATTCCCTGACGACATCGGCGTCCAGCTCGCCGGGGCGAGGCTGCTGCGGTGCCGTCGCGGAATGTCGGGGCACGCCGCGGTAGAGCTGTTGTCGGTCCTCACGCGGCTGCCGCCGCCGCACCGCCTGACTCCCGTTGCGGCACTGCGCCTTCAGCAAACCAACTTTCCGGAAGTGCTCCGCCGACCCGGCCCGCTTCGACGAACTCTCCCAACAGGTGAGCTATCTCGGTCGCGCGAAGAAAGCGAGACAAACTGTTGTCGGGCCTGAAGGGTTGCAGCGAGGTTGTCGTGGATGATCACCGATTCCACCTCCGCCAGCGGCACCAGATCGTAGAGCGCACTGGTGAGCAGCTCGGTGCGCAGCGTGTCTTGTACGGTCGATCCAGGCTGGCTCTCTGCGTGCCTGTTCTGATCGGGTTGAGTCGTGTTCGCCATGCTTAAGCACTGTCTTTGGGCTGTCGCGGTTTCGGCACCACGGAATGTCAACGGCATTGTTGAAGCTCGCCTGGTGGCTCTAAAGGCAAGCCTCGACTTGTCCCGCTCATGCCGTTGACGTGCATGCCGCATGGCAGTTAATCGGCTGCTTCACCTCTGAGCCGGTGGGCTTGGCGTTCTCCGGCGGGAGTGAGTCCCAGCCAGATCGTAAGGTCCCACGATGCGCGCTCGTCGTAGTGCTGGACGAAGAGATCGTAGACGCGGTCCATGGTGGCGTCGATCGAGAGGTCCCAGGGGACTATGCGCTCATCGGAAGCGCCGAGAACGTCTCCGATCTCCATGAGTCCATCGGTAAGCAGAGATCGAATCGTCTGCAGGGCGAGGTCCTGTTGGGCCGCGAGGCTGTCGGCGAGCTTTTCGCGTGATATGACCCCTGCAATGTGCGCCATTGGCAGGCAGTTGCCTCGCGCATCGGACAGCAATTGGCGGCGCAACGAACCTTCGGCGCTGCGCCCGGTCGAGCCTTGTTCGCCGGAGCCGTCGTCAGGTTGATTCATCTTGGTCGCTTCCGCAATGCTAATAGGTCGTCGTACCCTCTTCTGCGACGTGGCGCAGTCGACATCGGGGGCGTCATCCCGGGGTGAATTCGTCTAAGTCGGGTAGCTCGTCTTTGCCCAGCACCGGGGGGCCGTGGTGGCTGTGGGGTGGGTGAACAGGGTGCGGGACGGATTCTGGCGGTACCGGGCCGATACCGATCATTGGCGGTGCGCGGCGGGGCGCCGGCGCGGCGGGTGGACGCGTAGCGCTTGGGGGTTCGACCGGCGCGCGGGCCGGTGGCGTCGCGGGTGGCGCCGGACTGACAGGCGCCGGAATGTCAGGGACACCACCGCGCGGATTGATATGGATCTTCGTGTACCCGCGCTCACCGGGTATGTCGATGTCAAGTACGGGCCTTCCAGTGGACTCGGCGGACCAGCGTTGTCCGATCACGGTTCCGTCGGGTAGACGGTATCGAATCCCCTTGTTGGGATCGCCATAGCCGTTCGGGATTTCTTCCCCGTTTTGTTGGGCCCAGTTCCAGAGGTTCTGAAGGTCTTCTGGCGACCGGACTTCCCTGATGAACGGTTGGTCGCCTGCAGGAAGCTTGTCCAGCACCGTGCTGATAGCGTCGGCGCTCGGACCGTTGGCAGGTTCCGGCTTTGGCGCCGGCGTTGGGTCCTGTTTCCAGTGGTGGTCGACGGCTTGGACGCGGCTTTGCTTTGGCGGCACAGCGCGGACGGGCATCGGCGGGAAGGTGTGGCGGATGCCAGCTACGGAAGCGGTGACGTTACCGGCCACGTGCTGATCAAGTCCGACCAGTTGAGTGGCACGCTGCCGGATTTCGCCGGCGAAGGTTTGCGCTTGGGCTTGGCGGGCAACGCGCTGCGCGGTTGACCCGCTCCTGAAGCGGTCGGTGACCGACAGATCTTCGCCGACATCGAATCCGGCGGTACGGGCATCCTCGACTGCGTAACGCACCCGCGAGCGCGCCGCGTACAAGTCGGAGGCTCCGTTGCGGGCCACCTTGGCTGCCTCATGTAACTGATCGGCCGCCGCGCTGGTGGTGAGCATGTCGCAATGCGTCTCGGTGCGCAGCCCATCGGCTGCTGCGCCTTGCCAATCCACTGCTAGCGCGTCTCGCCAGACCTGGTTGGCCACCCCGTAGCAGCGCCCGGCGACAGCCTCCCAGTGGTCAGCGGCCTCGGTGAGATGTTCGGTGGGCCAGGCCAACAGCTGCGCAAGGGTGGGAAACGCAGCGACCGCCGACATTGCTAGTCGCGGTTCGCCGGCTGCGCCACGGCGGCCAGCATGTTCGCCGAAGCGGCCTCGTTGGCCAGGTAGCCGGTGTCAGCCTCGGCGACGTAGCTGGCCCGGAGGTCCACACGAGCGGCCAGCGCCGCTGAAAAAGCTGTGACATCGCCGTCGGCGCCGCTGACTGCAGCAGCGCTGGCCTGACATGACAAACCCAGCCGCGCCGGCGCCGTCGTCTCGTTAAGGTCGTCCACCAACGCGCCCCATCGGGTGGTCAGAGTCTGCAGCGCACCCGGATCGACGCGGAGATGCTGCTGCACGGCGGCAGCTTAGCCACCCTCTTCGTCGCTCGCACTTCACCAGCGGGATCGGTTGAACCGCCTCTGCGCTACGAAATCAGTGTCGCGGTGGTCCTCAATCGTCTCCGCCAACAACACATTTAGCATCTCAGGGCCAATGGGCCGCGCTTTGCCGGCGGTATGTGTTGCTGGGCGGACTTCGAAGTCTGTTCAGTGTGACGGGTCGGTTTTGTTCGATCACGCCGGTCAGCGGTCACGCAATTGCGAGGTTTGTGGGTTGTCCGACAAGGAATTCTCGACGCTGACGTCAAGTAATTCCCCTCCCCGGGCGGCGTGGCTGCCGGGCGCCGGCCCCGCACATATGTTCGCTCTTGATCGGTGGAAAACGGCGGACGAAAGGGCGCCAACTAGCGGTCGCGTCGTCGAATGCGGTGATGTTGTCGTGAGTGGAGACCAGGCTTACTCCGTAGGGATTGCCGTCGACGAACGTCAGCGGGTCGGTGTAGCCCGGTGGCACGATGATGCTGCCGAAATGCATCAGCGTGACGTACGGGGTGAGCAGGGTGGTCTGCTGGTCGCCGTGCAGGGTGTTGCTTGTGTATGCCGCATACACCTTGTCGGCAAGCGTGCCCGCTGCCCACAGCCCGCCTAGCGAGTCGAGGAAGTCCCGCAACTGCGAGGCAACCGAACCGAAGCGGGTGGGGGAGCCGAAGATCACCGCGTCGGCTCAGACGATGACGTCGCCGGTGGCCACGGGCAGGTCTTTGGCCGCTTCGTAATTCGCTGTCCAAGCCGGGTTGCTCGCGAACGACGCGGGGTCACGCGTCTCAGCAACCGGTCGCACGCGGACTTCGGCGCCCGCGGATTCGGCCGCCGCGGCGACGCGTTTCGCCATCGAGGTGTTATGCCAGGTTGCCGAGTAGTAGCTGATCGCGAGTTTCGTCATGGGTCAGCCTCGGTACGTTGCCGACGGCGAACTCGCGGGCGCAGTGCCCGGGCGGTCAGGGCAACCCGGTCAGGCCGTTCTGGCCGAGCAGCGGCCCGCCGGTGCCGCCGGTGCCGGCCGTGCCCGCGGGCGTGCCGGTTCCGCCGTTGCCGCCGTTGCCGCCGTTGCCGATCAGCACGGCGCCGCCGCCAATCCCGCCGCTACCGCCGGTGTTGCCGACGCTATCCCCGCCGGCGCCACCATCACCGCCAGTGCCGATCGGTCCTGACTTGCCGCCGGTGCCGCCGTTGCCTCCGTTCCCGGAGATGTCGCCGCCAGCCCCGCCAGCGCCTCCTGCCCCCCCTGATCCGGTGAGCATGCCGGCATTGCCGCCAGCCCCCCCTTGCCCCCCGTGACCGCCGAGTAGGTTGGCGCCACCAGCGCCTCCCGCGCCGCCGAAGCCGAAGAGCAGGCCGGCGTTGCCGCCGGCCCCGCCAGCCCCGGCGGTATTGCCGCCGCCGCCGGCGTTGCCGCCGGGGCCGCCGGCGCCTCCGGTGGCCCCGAGGGCGAGCATGCCCGCGTTGCCGCCGGCTCCTCCTTGTCCGCTGGCGTTGTTAAAGGTGAAGCCGCCGGCGCCGCCGGTGCCGCCGGCGCCGAACAATCCGCCGCCGCCGCCGGCCCCGCCGGTGCCGCCGGCGCTCCCGTTGCCGGCGCCGCCGGTGCCGCCGGCACCGCCGGCGCCGAACAGCCCGCCGGTTCCGCCGGCCCCGCCCGCCCCACTGTTGTCGCCACCAGCTCCGCCGCTCGAACCGCCGACTCCGCCCGCCCCGCCGCTGGCGAACAGCCCGCCGGCCCCGCCGCTGCCACCGGCCCCGCCCGAGCCGCCGCCGCCGAATCCGGGCGTGCCTGAGCCGCCAGCCCCGCCGGCTCCGCCGCTGTTGAACAATCCACCGGCGCCGCCGGCACCGCCGGTTCCGCCGGTAGTACCGGGCATCAGTACGGCCCCGCCGGCCCCGCCGACGCCGGCGGGGCCGAAGAGCAACGCCGCCCCGCCCACGCCGCCAGCCCCGCCGCTACCGGCCGTTGAGCCTCCGCCGGCCCCGCCGGAGCCGCCGGCGCCGAACAACATCCCGCCGGCCCCGCCCGCCCCGCCGCTGGCGCCGGCCGCTCCAGACCCGCCGTTCCCGCCGTTGCCGAATAGCCACCCGCCGGCCCCGCCGTCAGCCCCGGTCCCCGGAGTCCCGTTGAGGCCGTTGCCGATCAGCGGGCGCCCGGTCAAGGTCTGGGTGGGCGCGTTGATCGCGGTGAGCACTTGTTGCTGCAGGGTGTGCAGCGGCGAACTACTGGCCGGAGCGTTGGAGCCGTCGAGTCCCAACAGCAGTCCGCTGACGCCGCCAGCGCCGATGCCGCCTAGGGTCGTTCCCGTCCCGCCGTTGCCTCCGTTGCCGCCGTTGCCGATGAGCACGCCGTTGCCGCCGACCCCGCCCGCACCGCCGGTACCGGTCGCCGACCCGGCCCCGCCGGTGCCGCCGTTGCCTCCGTTGCCGATCAGCCCGGCCTTGCCGCCGACTCCGCCGTTACCACCGGATGTGGCTCCCAAGAGGCCGCCAGCGCCGCCGGTTCCGCCGGAGCCGCCGGAGCCGAACAGCAGACCAGCGTTGCCGCCTGCCCCCCCGCCGCCGCCCCCTCCAACAAAAGGGTTGCCGGCCGCCGCGCCGGCTCCGCCGGAGCCGCCGGAGCCGAACAGCAGACCGGCGTTGCCGCCTGCCCCGCCCGTCCCGCCGGTTCTTCCGGCTCCGCCAGCGCCCCCGGCGCCGCCGTCACCGAGGCCGAGCATGCCGGCGTTGCCACCCGCCCCGCCGACTCCGCCGGTCACGTTGCCGGCCCCGCCGGTGCCGCCGTTGCCGCCGGCCCCGAACAGCCCGCCCGCCCCGCCGGCTCCGCCTGTCCCGCCAGGGTCGGCACCGTTGGTCAACCCGCCGGCTCCGCCGTCGCCGCCGGCGCTGAATAGTCCACCAACACCGCCAGCCCCGCCCGCCCCGCCGGGGGCACCAGTGCCCTGCCCGCCGATCCCGCCGGTCCCCCCGGAGCTGAAGAGCCCACCGGCGCCGCCGGCACCACCGGCCCCGCCGGCGCCACCGAGGAACGATGTCATCCCGCCGCCTCCGCCGGTCCCTGCGGCCCCGGCCAGCAAGCCGGCGGCCCCGCCGGCGCCGCCAGCCCCGCCAGCACCGGCCGAGGAAACCCCGCCGGCCCCGCCCGCCCCGCCGGAGCCATACAGCCAGCCGGCCCCGCCGGCCCCGCCGGCCCCGCCGACGCCGACTGTGGATGACCCGCCGGCCCCGCCGGCCCCGCCGGCACCGATCAACCCGGCCGCACCCCCGGCACCGCCGGCCCCGCCGGTACCGGCCGCTCCCGATCCGCCGGCTCCGCCGTTGCCGATCAGCCATCCACCCGCTCCGCCAGCCGCCCCAGAACCGGGTGCCCCGTTGGCACCGTTGCCGATCAGCGGGCGCCCGGTCAGTGCCTGCACCGGCGCATTGACTGCGTCCAGCAGGCTCTGCAACGGCGAGGCCGCCGCGGACTCGGCGGCCGCATACGACCCCGCGCCCGCCGACAGCGCCGCCACAAATTGGGAATTAAAGGTCGACGCCTTCGCACTGATTGCCTGAAAGCCCTGCCCGTGGGCAGAAAACAACGCCGCGATGGCCGCCGAGACTTCATCCTGGGCGGCGGCCAACACCCCCGTCGTGGAGGCCGCCGCGGCCACCCCGGCTGCGTCCAGCATCGAACCCACACTGGCCAAGTCCGCCGCCGCAGCACCCAGCACCTCTGGCAGCACGATCACAAACGACATTTCCGACCTCCCGATAGGTCCCGACGATCCGGCTTCGGAGCGTATCGGATCGTGCCATTCGCAGAGCGGTTTTTGCGCAATTGATCGACCAAACTGGAGTCGAAGTTCCCTGATAGCCGATAAAGGCCAGATGAATGATTACCCTGAATTACAAACTTGTTCAAAGCACCAGCGCTGCAGAAGATTTCGTACATTTTGAACGTACGCGCCGACCCCGTTAGCATGGCAGAAGAATTGAACGTTTCCGCTCTGGTGTCGAACGGCTTTACAGGGTGTCGAATGTGTCGTAGCCGTTGGTTCCACAATGGCGTAATCGGGACCTCTGCGCCCCAGCTATGGCGCCAGCGAGGGCATCTCCCTGATGCCGAACTCGCGGCGCAGCAGTGTGCGCGCGGCGTAGTAGCCGGCCATCCCATGCACGCCCGCACCCGGCGGGGTGGCCGCCGAACACAGATACACCTTGGGAATCGGTGTACTCCAAGGGTTTACCCGCGGAGTGGGGCCGGCGAGTGCGCGCAAAGCCGAGTTGCCGCCCACGCTGATGTCTCCGCCGACGTAATTGGCGTTGTGGTCGGTCATCCGCGCGGCGGGAACGCTGCGTGCCGCCACCACGATGTCGCGGAAGCCCGGCGCGAATCCTTCCACTACGCGGGTTATCGCTTCGGTTGCGTCATCTGTCGATCCGGGGGGCACATGCGCGTAGGTCCAGAACGGCCGTCGCCCTTGGTCGTCGATCCGGCCGGGGTCGGTGATGTGCGGCAGTGCGCCGAGGATCATTGGTGCGGCGGCGTGACGTCCCGCCGCGATGTCCGCCTCCGCCTGCACCATCTGCTGGCGCGTGCCGCCGAGATGGAGGGTTGGCGCTTGGTTGAGCCGCGGATCCGACCACGGTATGTCCTCGCTCAGGACGAAATCCACCTTGGCTGCTCCGGAGCCAAATCGATAGCGGCGCAACGCATTAGCGTACCGGTCTGGAATCGAGTGACGGTAAACGTCTAGCAGGGTGGTCGGCGCGGTGTCGTAGACAGCGACGCCGTCGGGCGCCTCGGTGACTTCCACGCCTGCCGTTATATCACCGCCGTGCGCGCGCAGGTCGGCGACGAGCGCGTCGGAGATCATCTGAGTGCCACCCACCGGAATCGGCCAGCCCACCGCGTGGGCGAGCGTCGCCAGCATCAGTCCCGCACCTGCCGAGGCCAGCGAGGGCAGCGGTGTAATCGCATGCGCCGCAACGCCGGTGAACAAGGCGCGGGCATCCTCGCCGGTCAGTGCGCCCCATGCCGGGGTGCCCTGCGTCAGCATCCGCAACCCGAGACGGACAACCGTCGGCAAATCTCTGGGCAACGATCGTTTGTCGCCGAGCAGGAAGGCCACGACCGCGTCCGCGTGGGACACGAGCGGCCCGAGAAAGCGCCGCCATGGCTCGCCGGCGTCCAGTTCAGCGCAGGTTCGTTCTAAATCTCGGTACGCGATGGCCGCCGGTCGTCCCGGCAACGGGTTCGCGTAGGAGATCTCGGGCACGGCCAGCTGGATCCCGCGTGCGGTGAGGTTGAATTCGGCGAAGAACGGTGACGCCAGTGCCAGCGGGTGCACGGCCGAGCAGACGTCGTGCAGAATCCCGGGGAATTCGGAATCGGCCGCGCTGCGTGCGCCCCCGCCAAACGTGGGCTGGGCCTCAAGGACCTGCACTTTCAATCCCGCGCGGGCACAAGTGACGGCCGCGGCGAGCCCGTTGGGTCCGCTGCCGACGACGGTGACGTCCATCTGTGAATTACAGCCGACGACGTCGTCGAAGGGAACTCCGCACCTAGTTCAGGCCGGACGTGATGCACAGCACCTCGTCGAGGCTGGCGGTCGCGAGCCCGGCCCCGGCGGCCCGCCGGCCCAGCTCGGCGAGGGGATCGGGCGCGTTGGCATGAATACCCCCGACGCGATCGAGTAGGGCGGTCTCGAACATTGCCGGGCCGTGCGCCACTTGCCCGCTACGTACGTAGCGTCCGGCGCCGGGCGCGCGTGAGGCCATCTCGTCGGTCGCACTCGTACCGATCAGCCCGTCCGCGTCGGCGAAGTTGACCGCCACCTGGTAGACGTTCTGCTCAGCCTCGAACACGCTCGTCAGGCGGGTGATCAAGCGCTCCTGGGCATAGAATTACCCGCCGCGCCCCAGGTGCAGCCAGAACCGTCCGTAGATCTGGTCGCGGATCTGAGACAAAAGGGCTCCCGCAGACTCTCTGTCGGTGATCGGACAGAACTCCAGAAATGGATACCGTTCCAGCATTTCCGCGCGATCGGCCGCAGGCAGGCCCGCATCGACCACCAGATAGCGGCCGATCCGCCAGAAGTCGTTGCAGCAGTTCAGAAATGAGTTCAGCGTCACCTCGGTGCGGTCGCGATCCGGCCCGGCGACCAGGCTGAGCACCACCTCGGCGTCGCGGCGGTGGCCTGCCAGGTGCAGCGCCAGCTCACCGGGTTAAGAAGCGGCGGTTTCGAAAGTCCTCGGCGCGCTGTTGTCGCAGTTGGCGGCGATCCGTTGCCGATCCTCGGCGGGCAGGCCGGGCCGGGCCAGGGCTCGCCGCCAGAGCGCGACCGCCTCGGCGTGCTCGCCGATCCACGATGCGCAGACGGCAGCCTCATAGAGCGCGCCCCAGGTGTAGGTATCCGCACTGACAAGAAATGTGTCCTCAGTGGGAAACGGGATCTCGGCGGCGTGCTTGGCGAACAGATAGCCGAGCCGGTATCGCTCGTCGAGACGGTAGCGATAGGCGATGGCGTACAACGGTTCCGCGCGGGTCGGCCGGAACTCCCAGGCCCTCAGATAGGCGCTCTCTACCTCCGGCCAGGGCGCACCCATCGACCACATCGACTCCGCGACGCGGTACATCGATTGGTAGGTCTCCTCGGCCCACCCGCCCATGTCGACGCGGCGCTGATACCACCTGCGGGCGTTCTCGAAATCGCCTAAGTCGAAGTAACTTTGCGCCAGATAGAACACCGACCGCGGATCATCAGGATTGCGTTCGATCTCGGCCAGGAGCAGGTCGCGGTCGCTCTCGTATTTCTGCTGCGGATTCCGGTTGCGCGCTCCGAGGCGGCGGGAATCGATGTAGTACTCACCGCCGAGTCGGTCATGACTGAAATCGGTGTCGACGACGACGTCTTCATGGACCACGCCTTCGTAGCGGACCGGTAACCCGTCGCGGAAGAGGTTCGGCCGCCAGAAAACGTTAGAAGTTTGGCGATAACGGAGCTGGTAGAGATCTTTGTCCAACTGGCCGAAATCGAGGTTGCCCACGACCTTGTCGTCGGCGTCGAGGACCCAGATGTAGTCGCCGTGGCCCTGTGCGAGGGTCAACGCCTCGGACCGGTTGTGCCCGAAATCGCGCCATTGGCGCTCGTGCAGCTCCCCGTGAATGCCAAGGCGGGCCATGTGATCGCGGATGACGGCCTGGGTCCCGTCGTCGGAGCCGGTGTCCACGATCACCCAAGCACTGATGTACCGCGCGATGTCGTTGAGGGTCTCCTGGATGATCGCCGCCGCGTTGCGGACGATCATGTTGACGCAGATCGCCGGGCGCACGAGGGAGGACACGGCCGGATCGTACTCAGCGGCGCCGGTTGTGGCTAAGGGATTGCCCCGAGTGATGGGTGCCCGCGCTGCGGGACGTGGCAGCGCCCGGCTCCGCCGCGCTCGCGATCCCCGCGGGCCCTGATGGCGGGGACCCGCTTCGCCCGGCTCCGCCGCGTTCGCGATCCCCGCGGGCCCTGATGGCGGGGACCCGCTTCGCCCGGCTCCGCCGCGTTCGCGATCCCCGCGGGCCCTGACGGCGGAGCTCCTCAGCGGGCCCGAACGGCCCGCATCGTCGCACCGCTAGGCTGTCCGCGTGAACTTGCCTGTTGTATTGATCGCCGACAAACTCGCCCAATCAACCGTCGCTGCCCTGGGAGACCAGGTCGAGGTGCGCTGGGTAGATGGGCCGGACCGGGAAAAGCTGCTCGCCGCGGTGCCCGAGGCCGACGCGTTGCTGGTCCGGTCGGCCACGACGGTCGACGCCGAGGTACTGGCCGCGGCGCCCAAGCTCAAGATCGTCGCCCGCGCCGGCGTCGGGCTGGACAACGTCGACGTCGACGCCGCGACCGCGCGCGGCGTGCTCGTCGTCAACGCCCCTACCTCCAACATCCACAGTGCCGCCGAGCACGCGATCGCCCTGCTGCTGGCCGCATCCCGCCAGATCCCGGCCGCCGACGCCACGCTGCGCGAACACACCTGGAAGCGGTCGGCGTTCTCCGGCACCGAGATATTCGGCAAGACCGTCGGGGTGGTCGGACTGGGACGGATCGGGCAACTGGTCGCCCAGCGCATCGCCGCCTTCGGCGCTCACCTCGTCGCCTACGACCCGTATGTGTCGCACGCCCGCGCCGCCCAGCTCGGCATCGAACTGCTGCCCCTTGACGAACTGCTGGCCCGTGCCGACTTCATTTCGGTGCACCTGCCCAAGACGCCGGAGACGGCTGGGCTGATCGGCAAGGAGGCGCTGGCCAAGACCAAACCCGGCGTCATCATCGTCAACGCCGCCCGCGGCGGCCTCATCGACGAGGCCGCGCTGGCCGAGGCCATCACCAGCGGTCATGTGCGCGCAGCGGGCCTGGACGTGTTTGCCACCGAACCGTGCACCGACAGCCCGCTGTTCGAACTTCCCCAGGTGGTCGTCACCCCGCACCTGGGAGCGTCGACGACTGAGGCGCAGGACCGGGCCGGCACCGACGTTGCCGAGAGCGTGCGGCTGGCGTTGGCCGGCGAGTTCGTGCCGGACGCGGTCAACGTCGGCGGCGGTGTGGTCAACGAAGAGGTTGCGCCATGGCTGGACCTGGTACGCAAGCTCGGTGTGCTGGCAGCCGCACTGTCCGACGAGTTCCCGGCATCGCTGTCGGTGCAGGTGCGCGGTGAACTGGCCGCCGAAGACGTCGAGGTGCTGAAGCTGTCGGCGCTGCGCGGATTGTTCTCCGCGGTCATCGAGGAGACGGTCACCTTCGTCAACGCCCCGGCGCTGGCGGCCGAACGAGGGGTCTCCGCTGAAATCAGCAAGGCCACCGAGAGCCCCAACCACCGCAGCGTGGTGGACGTGCGGGCCGTCGGTCCGGACGGCTCGGTCGTCAATGTCGCGGGCACCCTGACGGGGCCGCAGCTGGTCGAGAAGATCGTCCAGATCAACGGCCGCAGCTACGACCTGCGCGCCCAGGGCATCAACTTGGTGATCCACTACGCCGATCAGCCCGGCGCACTCGGCAAGATCGGCACCCTGCTCGGTGCGGCCGGGGTGAACATCCAGGCGGCGCAGTTGTCCGAGGACACTGAGGGCCCGAGCGCCACCGTCGTGCTGCGGCTGGACCAGGACGTCCCCGCCGAGGTGCGGTCGGCGATCACCCAGTCGGTGGGCGCCAACAAGCTCGAAGTGGTTGATTTTTCGTGAAGCTCGCCGTTATTGCCGGCGACGGGATCGGACCGGAGGTCATCGCAGAGGCGATCAGGGTCCTCGACGTCGTGCTACCCGGGGTCGAGAAAACCGAATACGACCTGGGCGCCCGACGATTCCATGCGACCGGCGAAGTGCTGCCGGAATCGGTGGTGCCCGAACTGCGCCAACACGACGCCATCCTGCTCGGCGCGATCGGCGACCCCTCGGTGCCCAGCGGTGTGCTGGAACGAGGCCTGTTGCTGCGCATGCGTTTCGAGCTCGACCACCACGTCAATCTCCGCCCTGCCCGCCTCTATCCGGGGGTGACCAGCCCACTCGCCGGCAACCCCGAGATCGACTTCGTCGTGGTGCGCGAGGGAACCGAGGGTCCCTACACCGGAAACGGTGGCGCAATCCGCGTCGGGACGTTGCACGAGGTGGCCACCGAGGTCAGCGTCAACACCGCCTTCGGGGTACGCCGCGTGGTCACCGACGCGTTCGAGCGCGCCATGAAGCGCCGCAAGCATCTAACGCTGGTGCACAAGACCAATGTGCTGACGTTCGCCGGGGGACTCTGGCTGCGGACCGTGCAGGAGATCGGCGAGCAGTACCCCGACGTCGAGGTCGCCTACCAGCACGTCGACGCGGCGACGATCTTCCTGGCCACCGACCCCGGACGGTTCGACGTGATCGTCACCGACAACCTGTTCGGTGACATCATCACCGACCTGGCCGCGGCCGTGTGCGGCGGTATCGGCCTGGCCGCCAGCGGCAATATCGACGCGACGCGGACCAACCCGTCGATGTTCGAACCGGTGCACGGCAGCGCGCCCGATATTGCCGGACAGGGCCTCGCCGATCCGACCGCGGCGATCATGTCGGTGGCGTTGCTGCTGGCCCATCTTGGCGAGGACGAGGCGGCTGCGCGGGTAGACCGGGCGGTTGCCGCTTACCTGGCGACTCGCGGGGACGAACGGCCTGCCACCAGCGTTGTCGGCGAACGGATTGCAGCCGGGCTCTAGGCTGCTTGGGGGTCCAGGTCGGGCCGGTGGGCCGGCGCGTCGCGCGGCGGATTGTCGGCGACACGGTGAGCAAGGATGTGTGCCGGCACGATGGGCAATGCCAACAAGGGGAGCAGCCCGCACAACGAGAACGCCAGCGGATACCCGGCGAGCTCAATCACCTCGCCGAACACCGGGGGTCCGGCCGCCGCGGCAATAGTTTGCGTGGTGTTCTGCGTAGCCATCGCCCGTCCACTCCAGAAGCGACCGGCGAATTCCGCAATGGCGGTGAATGCCAATCCGTTGTCGAGAACCGTGATGACGGATGCAGCCACCATGAGCGCAATCGCAACAGGCGAGTGCAGCCGATCCATGAGTGCCATCAACAAGATAACAATGGCCGCCGCCGCGGCGATCCTGCGTATCGGCGTGGTACGCGAGCCCAATCGATCAGACCACCGGCCCACGACGATGCGGCCGAGAGCCCCGACCAGCTGCGACACACTCACCAGGGCGCCCGCCGCCGCGACTGACCAACCCCGGGCCTCGATCAGCCACACCAGCATGAAAGTGAAGACCACCGTCTGCGGCACCATCAGCAGTGCTGACGCGAGGTGTATGCGCCAGAGCACGGACGTACCCCGGTAGGGGCTTACGCCGTCGCCCTGAGGTAGGCCCAACGTCTCCGGCCAGGATGGGTTCCGCACCGCGACGGCGCACAGCAGTGCGGCCGAACCGCACAGCGCGCCGCAGAACATGAGTGCCCTCGATATACCCTGCTCACCGAGCTCAGGAAGCGCGAACGCAGCGAGGGCCACCCCCAGCGGCGGAGCAGTTTGGCGGATCCCCATCGCCAGGCCGCGCTGGTGCGGCGGAAACCAGCCCGTCACCAGCGGACCGCTGGCTGTGTATGTACTGGCCGCCGACATCCCGCCGAGGAATAGACATAACCCCTGCGCAAACATTGTGGGCGGCACGAGTGCGGAGCCGGATGCGGCGGCTGCGGTCAACGCCAGACCCACCGTCAGTACGGTTCGCTCGCCGATTCGGTCCAGCAGATAACCCCAGCCGAGATGAGTAAGCAGCATTCCGGCCGCAGGCATCGCCGACAGCAATGCAGCTCCGGCGAGCGAAACATCGTGCTCGTGGTCCAAAACTGGGATAAGGAAGGCGATGCCCTTAACGAACACGGTGGCACTCAACGTAGCTGTGAGCGCGACGCCGAGCATCACCCACCGCCTCGTGGTAACGCTCATCTCGGCCGACACTGGCTGATGGTTACAGCAATCCTCTTAAGGGATGGTTTACAGAGCGCAAACAGGCGTCTACCGACTCCCCTCAACCTGGCGGCGCCGGTGCAGCATTACCGTCTTGACGCGGATGAGCCATACCGGGCTTGCGGTGCCTCTCGCGGGGACGAATGGCCTGCCACAGGCGTTGGCGGCGAACGGAGTGCAGCCGGGCTCTGGTCTCCAGTCCAGGCGGCAGCACCCGTGTGGGCACCAGCGGTGCCGCGGCGAGCGGGAACAAGCCACACAACCCCCAGGCCAGCGGGTAGGCGGCGGTACTGATCAACGCCCCGAACAACGGTGGACCGGCCGCCGCCATCAACCGCTGGGTGGTGTTTTGGATGCCGAGCGCACGTCCGCTCCAATACGGGCCGGCGAATTCCGTGATGGCCGTGGCCTCCAGCCCGTTGTCGAGCACCGCCAGCACCGAGACGGTGATCATCAGCAACACGTCGTAGCGCGAACCGACTCTGTCACTGAAGGCCAGCAGAAACAAGGCCAGCGCGGCCGCGACGGCGATGATGCGCACCGGTCGCATGCGTGAGCCGACACGATCTGACCAGCGGCCGACCAGGACGCGGCCCCCGGCGCCGATCAGCTGCGAAATGGTCACCAAACCACCGGCCGCGGCCACCGACCAACCATGGTGGTTGATCAGCCACACCAGCATGAAGGTGACCGTCACCGTCTGGGGCATCATCAGCAACCCCGACGCCGCATGGATTCGCCACAAGGTCGATGAATCGCGATAGGGATTGGCCAGTTCCTCGTCGGTAGCCGCCCACCGGGATTTGCGGGGCGGGTCGACCACGCCGATGAGGCTGACAACCGCCGCGGTTCCGCACATCACCGCGGGAAACATCAAACCCGCGTGTACACCATCTTCGGCCAGCTCGGGTATCACCAACGCACCCAACGCGATCCCGAGTGGTTGTGCGGTTTGGCGGATACCCATCGCCAGACCGCGCTGCTCCGGCGGAAACCATCCCGAAACCAATCGGCCGCCAGCCGCGTTGCAGCTGGCGGCGGCCATCCCGCCCAGAAACAGCAAGACGCCCATCATCAGCAGTGAATGAACCGAGGCGGCACCGTATGCCGCGGCGGCCGTCAACGCCGAACCGGCCGTCAACACGATGCGCTCGCCGACGCGGTCCAGGACATAACCCCAGGCGACCAGCGTGATCACCATGCCCCAACTCGGCATCGACGCCAAAAGACCAGCCTCGGCCAGCGGAGTTCCGCGCGCCGCTACCAACCGGGGGATGAGGAAAGCGGTGCCGTTGATGAAGAGGAAGGAACTCGTCGTCGCGACCAGCGATACCGCGACGATCGACCAGCGCCCCAGCGCACTGGTCGGGTTCCTGAGCACTTAGTCATGCTCGCACAGGGCCGGAGGTGCGCGGGGCGGCGAACAACGGCTCACCGGCCGCGTTGGCGTCGTCGAGCCTGTATTTTCGGAGGCCGTTACTCGCACTTTGGCTGCAGACTTACAGGCTGGGCGCGAGGGGATTGGCTGGATTGCTCGGGCCCGCAGCGCCCGGCTGCGCCGGGCTCGCGACCCTCGCGGTGCTGGATTGCTCGGGCCCGCAGCGCCCGGCTGCGCCGGGCTCGCGACCCTCGCGGTGCTGGATTGCTCGGGCCCGCAGCGCCCGGCTGCGCCGGGCTCGCGACCCTCGCGGTGCTGATTGCTCGGGCCCGCAGCGCCCGGCTGCGCCGGGCTCGCGACCCTCGCGGTGCTGATTGCTCGGGCCCGCAGCGCCCGGCTGCGCCGGGCTCGCGACCCTCGCTAGGCTGATCCAAATGCGCCTTGGACGAATCGCCAGCCCGGACGGAGTCGCTTTTGTCAGCATCGAAGGAGATCTTGACGACCCCGACGGCATGACGGTCCGCGAGATCGCCGAGCATCCGTTCGGCACCCCGAGTTTCACCGGCCGCTCCTGGCCGTTGGCCGACGTCCGGCTGCTGGCCCCGATACTTGCCAGCAAAGTCGTCTGCATCGGCAAGAACTACGCCGACCACATCGCCGAGATGGGCGGTCAAGCGCCGGCCGACCCGGTGATCTTCCTCAAGCCCAACACCGCGATCATCGGGCCCAACGTGCCGATTCGCCTGCCCGCCAACGCATCCCCGGTCCACTTTGAGGGAGAGCTGGCAGTGGTGATCGGCCGGGCGTGCAAGGACGTCGACGCGACCCAAGCCGCCGACAACATCCTCGGCTACACCATCGGCAATGACGTGTCGGCGCGCGATCAGCAGAAATCCGACGGCCAGTGGACCAGGGCCAAGGGACACGACACCTTCTGCCCGGTCGGGCCCTGGATCGTCACCGACTTGAGTCCTCTAGATCCGTCCGATCTGGCCTTGCGCACCGAAGTCAACGGCGAAGTCAAACAGAATGCCCGCACCTCGCTGATGATCCACGACGTCGGCGCCATCATCGAATGGATCTCGGCGGTAATGACCCTGCTGCCAGGCGATCTCATTCTTACCGGCACTCCGGCCGGCGTCGGTCCGATCGAGCACGGAGACACCGTCTCGGTCACCGTCGAGGGCATCGGCACCCTAACCAACCCCGTTGTCCGCAAAGGAAAGTAGTGACTACCGCAGATCATGTTCGGGTTCGGTTCTGCCCGTCTCCCACCGGCATACCCCACGTCGGGATGGTTCGCACCGCCCTGTTCAACTGGGCCTACGCCCGGCACACCGGCGGCACCTTCGTCTTCCGCATCGAGGACACCGACGCCGAACGGGACAGCGAGGAAAGCTATCTGGCTCTGCTCGACGCCCTGCGCTGGCTTGGCCTGGACTGGGATGAGGGTCCCGAAGTGGGCGGTCCGTACGGCCCGTACCGGCAATCCCAACGCCGTGATCGCTACCGCGATGTCGTGGCCCGGTTACTGGAGGCGGGTGAGGCCTACTACGCGTTCTCCACACCGGAGGAGGTCGAGGCCCGGCATGTCGCCGCCGGCCGCAATCCCAAACTGGGGTACGACAACTTCGACCGCCAGCTCACCGACTCGCAGCGCGCGGCGTACCTGGCCGAGGGACGACGTCCCGTGGTGCGGCTGCGCATGCCGGACGAGGATCTCACCTGGCAAGACCTCGTGCGCGGCCCGATGACGTTCGCGGTCGGCACGGTACCGGATTTCGCCTTGACGCGCGCCAACGGAGATCCGTTGTACACGTTGGTCAATCCGTGCGACGACGCGTTGATGAAGATCACCCACGTGCTGCGCGGTGAAGACCTGCTGCCCTCAACGCCTCGCCAGCTCGCGCTGTATCAGGCATTGATTCGGATCGGGGTAGCGGAGCGCATCCCGGAATTCGGTCACTTCCCGCCCGTGCTGGGGGAGGGCACCAAGAAACTGTCCAAGCGCGATCCCCAGTCGAATCTGTTCCTGCACCGCGACCGCGGCTTCATCCCCGAAGGCCTGCTGAATTACCTTGCCCTGCTTGGCTGGTCGATTGCCGACGACCACGATCTGTTCAGTCTCGACGAGATGGTCGCCGCCTTCGACGTCGTCAACGTCACCTCCAATCCCGCCCGCTTCGACCAGAAGAAGGCCGATGCGATCAACGCCGAACACATCCGGAGACTGACCGTCGACGACTTCACCCGCCGGCTGCACGACTACCTCGCGGCGCACGGCCATCAACTCGACTTGGACGACGCGGGGTTCGCCGCGGTCGCCGAGCTGGTACAGACCCGGATCGTGGTGCTCGGTGACGCGTGGGACCTGCTGAAGTTCCTCAACGACGACGACTACGCGCTCGACCCCAGGGCCGCCGCCAAGGAACTCGGGGCCGATTCGGCTGCGGTACTGGACGCCGCCATCGCCGCGCTGGACGGCATCTCGGACTGGACGACGGAGCACATCGAGATCGCGCTCAAAGGCGCCCTGATCGAGGGCCTGGCGCTGAAACCACGCCGGGCCTTCGGTCCCATCCGGGTGGCCGCCACGGGCACCACCATCAGCCCGCCGTTGTTCGAGTCGCTTGAGCTGTTGGGCCGTGATCGCAGCCTGGGCCGGCTGCGCTCGGCCCGGGAGCAGGTGGGGTCGGCGTAGGCGTGCGTGGGGCGCCGGAAGTCTTTGGTAGTCTGCACTGCGGCTTTGAAAGGCTTACAGCGGCTGACCTCAGCGGCGCCAGGACGCGGGTGCTAACCCGGGAAATGCGTGCTGACCAGCTGTTTTAGGTCGTCAATGGGGTATGGTGTAATTGGCAACACAGCTGATTCTGGTTCAGCCATTCTAGGTTCGAGTCCTGGTACCCCAGCCAAGCTCCACCTGATTTAGCGATTAGGCGGGGTATCCGGGTTGAGCTATGCTGACTGCTCGGATCGTTTCTGGCCCCGTCGTCTAGCGGCCTAGGACGCCGCCCTCTCACGGCGGTAGCGTGGGTTCGAATCCCATCGGGGCTACAAAAACGAATTCTGCGGCTACTGGCCGCCGCCTTTCGCGGCCGGCGCAGTGGTACCCCCCACCGGCATGCTCGGCAGGCCGAGCTTGCGGTGGTCCCAGGACCGAGACCGCCGGCTGACGATGCGGACGCCGACGCGCTTGTTCATCATCTGGTCGACGAAAGGCTTCATGTCGTCGCTGTAAGGGCCGGTATAGCGCTCCCACACGCTGACTCCGACCCGGTGCAGCGCGTCGGGGTCGTCCACGATCTCGGCCACGCCCTCGAACGAGACTCCGCGCAGGGTGTCGTACGTGTCGCCGTCTTCGAGCAGGAAGCTGACCCGCGGGTCGCGTTTGAGGTTGACCGCCTTCTGGGACTTGGCCTTGGTTTCCAGCCAGATCTCGCCGTCCACCACCGCGTACCACATGGCCGTCAGGTGCGGCTGTCCGTCCGGCCCGATGGTGGCCAGCGTCCCGGTCCGACTGTTGTTGACGAAGTCGGTGATCTCGTCCTCCGACATGACGATGCTCGCGCGCTGATTCGTTCCCATGGCGTCAGTGTGTCAGGCCCCGAAATCGGGTCTGCACCGGCGGCGCTGAGCCTGTGCTCAGTGCGCGAGAGTGCCGTGGTCGCTGGCCCTGGATGCAGCCTGGGCGCGGCAGGCGAGTCCCTACAGCCTCCGCGTCAGCGCATCGGCGGCGGCCAGAAGGTCAGCGGCCCAACGCGCGCCGGGTCGCCGTCCCATCCGATCGATCGGACCGGACACCGAGATCGCCGCCACCACAACGCCGCGTCCGTCGCGCACCGGCGCCGACACGCTTGCCACGCCCGGTTCCCGCTCGGCGACGCTCTGCGCCCATCCTCGCTTGCGCACCTCGGCCAGCACCCGGTCGGTGAACATCGCCTTGGGCAGCACCGCCTTCTGGGTGGCTGGGTCGCTGTGGGCCAGCAGCACCTTGGCCCCCGAGCCCGCGGTCATCGGTAGCCGCGCGCCTACCGGAACCGTATCGCGAAGCCCCGCAGGTGGTTCCAGTGCGGCGATACAGACCCTGGAGGTGCCCTCGCGCCGGTACAACTGGACGCTTTCGCCGGTGGTCTCTCGCAGTTGGGGAAGCACCGCGGCGCTCGCGGCCAGTAGCGGGTCGCTGACGTGGGCCGCGAGTTCGGTGACCGCGGGCCCGAGCCGCCAGCGGCCGTCCTCGTCGCGGCCGGCCAAGCGGTGCACCTCGAGCGCGGCCGCCAGGCGGTAGGCGGTGGCCCTGGGCAGCCCGGTGCGTTCGCACAGTTCTGCCAGCCCACAGGGTGATTGCGCGATCGCGTGCAGTATGCCGACGGCTTTGTCCAGGACGCCGATGCCGCTATGCTGTCTCACAGAGAGATACTAGCGTCTCGTATAGTGAGATTCCAGCCCGGATCGAGCGGCGAGCCGTAGATGAGCGAATCGAGGCAAGGATGTCAGTCGACACAGATGCCGCCCGGCCGCGGACCATGGCCGAGAAGGTGTGGGACGACCATGTTGTGGTGTCCGGCGGCAGCGAAGCACCGGACCTGATCTACATCGATCTGCATCTGGTGCACGAGGTCACCAGTCCGCAGGCATTCGACGGTCTACGGTTGGCCGGCCGGCCGGTACGGCGCACCGATCTGACGATCGCCACCGAAGACCACAACGTCCCGACCATCGACATCGACAAGCCGATCGCCGACCCGGTGTCACGCACGCAGGTCGAGACCTTGCGGCGCAATTGCGCGGAATTCGGTGTCCGGCTGCACCCGATGGGCGATATCGACCAGGGCATCGTGCACGTCGTCGGACCGCAATTGGGCCTCACCCAACCGGGGATGACGATTGTGTGTGGCGACAGCCACACCTCTACCCACGGTGCATTCGGTGCCATTGCAATGGGTATCGGCACCTCTGAGGTCGAACATGTGCTTGCCACCCAGACGCTGCCGCTGCGCCCGTTCAAGACGATGGCGGTCAACGTCGACGGTGAACTGCCTGCCGGCGTGACCGCCAAAGACGTCATTCTTGCGTTGATCGCCAAGATCGGCACCGGCGGCGGGCAGGGGCACGTCATCGAATACCGGGGCAGTGCCATCGAATCGCTGTCCATGGAAGGCCGGATGACGATCTGCAACATGAGTATCGAGGCCGGCGCACGGGCCGGCATGGTGGCGCCGGACGAGACGACGTTTGAATTCTTGCGTGGCCGTCCGCACGCGCCCACTGGCGCGGACTGGGACGCCGCTGTGGCGTACTGGCGGCAGCTGCGCACCGATCCCGGAGCGGTTTTCGACACCGAGGTATACCTGGATGCGGCCTCGCTGAGCCCGTTCGTCACCTGGGGCACCAATCCGGGCCAGGGTGTGCCGTTGAGCGCCGCCGTGCCCGACCCGGAGCTGATGACCGACGACGCGCAGCGCCAGGCCGCCGAGAAAGCGTTGGCATACATGGACCTTCGGCCCGGAATGGCGATGCGCGACGTTGCGGTCGACACCGTGTTCGTCGGGTCCTGCACCAATGGCCGGATCGAGGACCTGCGCGTGGTGGCCGATATTCTGCGTGGTCGCAAGGTGGCTCCGGGTGTGCGGATGCTCGTGGTGCCCGGCTCCATGCGGGTTCGGGCGCAGGCTGAAGCAGAGGGGCTCGGTGACATCTTCACCGCCGCGGGCGCGCAGTGGCGGCAGGCCGGGTGCTCGATGTGCCTGGGGATGAACCCCGATCAGCTTGCGCCCGGGGAGCGGTGTGCCGCGACATCCAACCGCAATTTCGAAGGGCGGCAGGGCAAGGGCGGTCGCACGCACCTGGTTTCTCCGGCGGTCGCTGCCGCCACCGCGGTGCGCGGCAAGCTTTCCGCGCCGACGGATTTGAACTAGCCGAGATGAATTCACATCCAGAATTAGGGGAAGAGCATGAAAGCCTTTGACACCCACACCGGAATCGGCGTGCCGCTGCGGCGGTCCAATGTCGACACCGATCAGATCATTCCCGCGGTCTACCTGAAGCGGGTCACCCGAACCGGTTTCGAGGACGGCTTGTTTGCGAGCTGGCGCTCGGATCCGTCTTTCGTGCTCAATATGAGCCCCTTTGATCGTGGCTCAGTCCTGGTTGCCGGACCGGATTTCGGCACGGGATCCTCGCGCGAGCATGCGGTCTGGGCGCTGATGGACTACGGATTCCGGGTGGTTATCTCGTCTCGGTTCGGTGACATTTTTCGCGGCAACGCCGGCAAGGCCGGGCTGTTGGCGGCCGAAGTTGACCAGGACGGTGTCGAACTTCTCTGGAAGCTCATCGAGCAGAGTCCGGGGCTGGAAATCACTGTCAATCTTCAGGATCGAAATATCACCGCGGGAACGACGGTGTTGCCGTTCAGGATTGACGATCACACCGCTTACCGATTGCTTAACGGACTGGACGATATAGGCCTTACGCTGCGGAAACTCGACGAAATCGAAGCATTCGAGGTGGCTCGTCCGGCTTGGAAACCGCGCACAGTGCCGACCTCCTGAAGGGTCGGACGGCGCCGAATTCGTGCGCCAAACCGGGGCCATTTCGCGTCGGCACCACGGGCCAAGGGCGGCAATCGGATTGCGAGAATGGCGGCCTACGGACGGCCATTGCGGTCTGAAATTGCGCGTGGCTCTTGGCAATTTGCCAGCCTAGGGTTTACCGTAGAGCACTAGTCGGTTCCAAACGAGGACCACTGGCTTCGGAGGGTTGGATGAATAAAGCAGAGCTCATAGATGTGCTCACACAGAAATTGGGCTCAGATCGTCGGCAGGCGACCGCCGCAGTCGAGAATGTCGTCGACACGATTGTGCGCGCGGTCCACAAGGGTGACAGCGTCACCATTACCGGTTTCGGTGTCTTCGAACAGCGTCGGCGCGCGGCTCGCGTAGCCCGCAACCCGCGCACCGGTGAGACGGTGAAAGTGAAGCCCACGTCTGTCCCGGCGTTCCGTCCAGGAGCTCAATTCAAGGCGGTTGTGGCTGGCGCACAAAAGCTCCCGGCCGAGGGCCCTGCGGTGAAGCGCGGCGTGGTGGCGAGTGCGGCCAAGAAGGCTGCGGCCAAGAAGTCGCCGGCCAAGAAGGCGGCGACCAAGGCGCCGGCCAAGAAGGCCGCGACCAAGGCGCCGGCCAAGAAGGCTGCGACCAAGGCGCCGGCCAAGAAGGCTGCGACCAAGGCGCCGGCCAAGAAGGCTGCGACCAAGGCGCCGGCCAAGAAGGCCGTCACCAAGGCTCCGGCCAAGAAGGCCGTCACCAAGGCTCCGGCCAAGAAGGCCGTCACCAAGGCTCCGGCCAAGAAGGCTGCGACCAAGGCTCCGGCCAAGAAGGCTCCGGCCAAGAAGGCTGCGAGCACACGGCGCGGCCGCAAGTAGTTCCCCTACGCAGATACCCTCCGGCGGGCAGCACTGCCCACGGAGGGTATTCGCTTGTCAGGCGCGTACATTCGCGGCCAGCGCACCGCCGATGTGGTCGGCGGCGATAAGCCGGCCCGACGAGAGCGACAGCACCCAGGTGCTGCCCTTGAGGTTGCGCGACTTGTCGGGACGCACTCCGTCGCGGTCGCACCACCAAGCGATGAGGTCCGGAATAACCTTGCCCTGCGTGCAGATCACGGGTGTGCCGGCCCGTTCGGCGATTTGCAACATCCGCTGCCGACCACGCTTGGCGTTCTTGGCGTAGGCCTCTTCAGTCAGGTTGGGTTCGTTACGAATATCGACGCCCAGCTCCGCGGCCAACGGCTCAACCGTCTGATGGCATCGCACCCGGTCGGCCGCGTATACGCGGTCGGCGCCGAACGCCAGCAACTGGGCCACCAGTGCCTCGGCCTGCGCGCGTCCCTTCTTGTCCAACGGGCGTTTGGTGTCGTCACCGCGGTAGCGTGACTTGCTGCCCGCGGTGCCGTGTCGCACCACCAGCACCGTCTTGGTGTCCGGAGGCTGTTTGACAAACCGCCGCAGCACCTTTCGGTCCTGCCCATAGTCCAGCTTCTTCATGGCCTCGGCGACCGGCAGCCAGGTGAGCTCGTCGACCTCGTGCCCGGGTGCGAATTGGCCACCGGTGCTGCGTGCCGCCCAGTAGTGCACTCGCTTGACGCCTTGGTCGACCGGGTAGGTGATGGTGGACAGGCGCCTGCCCAGATGACTGTGGTGCCCGGTCTCTTCCAGCACCTCGCGCACGGCAGCGACCGGTGACGTCTCGCCCGGGTCGACTTTGCCTTTGGGCAGCGACCAGTCGTCGTAGCGGGGCCGGTGGATCACGGCGACCTCAACCGGTCTGGATCCCGATTTCGCCCGTGTTCCCCGACCGGGCCGCCACAACACCGCGCCGGCCGCGTACACGACCCGGTTTCCCGGGCGTCGACGGTCCGACGAGTTCTGGATCGGCACCTTCACTCCTGCAGGTCAATTCGGCCAGGCCGCTCGTGCTGGTGGATGTGGTTCCGCGGAGACGCCAGAGTGTTATGGGCTGCGATGCCGCTCCATCAGAGAAGCCTGGTGGTCGCGTACGCTCTCGCCTTCCTGCGGCGCCGCCGTCCACTGTCCGTCGGAACCGAGTTCCCAGCACCGGGTGGACGGGTCGAGCGCCGACTCGAACAGATCACCCAATTGTGCGGTCAACCGCGGGTCTTTGACCTGAGCCATGACCTCGACGCGCCTGTCCAGATTGCGGTGCATCATGTCGGCACTGCCGATCCAGAACTCGTCGATGGCCTTGAAATGCAGAATTCGCGAATGTTCCAGGAAACGGCCCAGAATGGAGCGGACGAAGATGTTCTCGGAAAGACCTTCGGCACCCGGGCGCAGGGCACAGATGCCGCGCACCACCACCTCCACCCGCACCCCGGCCTGCGACGCACGGTAGAGCGCGTCGATGACCTGTTCGTCGACGAGGGCGTTCATCTTCAGCCGGATTCGGCCGTCGTTGCCCCGGCGGTGCGCTTCGATCTCGCGTTCGACCCGCTCGATGATGCCGGTGCGGATGCCGTGCGGCGCCACTAACAGGTTGCGGTACGTCAATTTTCGGGAGTAGCCGGTCAACGTGTTGAACAGGTCGGTCAGGTCGGCACCGATGTTGGGGTCGGCGGTCAGCAGCCCCACGTCCTCGTAAAGCCGTGCCGTCTTGCCGTTGTAGTTGCCCGTTCCCACGTGGCAGTAACGCCGAATATGGGGTCCTTCGCGACGGACCACCAGGCAGGTCTTGCAGTGTGTCTTGAGCCCGACGAACCCGTACACGACATGCACGCCCGCCTGCTCAAGGGTCCGCGCCCAGCGGATGTTGGCCTGCTCGTCGAACCGCGCCTTGATCTCAACCATTGCCACTACTTGCTTTCCGGCTTCGGCGGCGTCGATCAGTGCCCGCACGATCGGGGAATCCCCGGAGGTGCGGTACAGCGTCTGCTTGATCGCGAGCACGTTCGGATCGGCTGCGGCCTGTTCGATGAACCGCTGCACGCTCGTGGAGAACGAGTCGTAGGGGTGGTGCACCAGCACATCGCCTTCGCGCAGGGTGGCGAAGATGCTCTTGGGGGTCTCGCGGTCGGCGAAGGCCGGGTGGGTGGCGGGTACGAAGGCCCGGTCCTTGAGCGCGGGCCGGTCGACGCCGTAGATCTGCCACAACGACGACAGATCCAGCAGCCCAGGAACTTCGATGACATCACCGGGATGGACGTCGAGCTCGCGTAGCAACAGCTCCAGCATGCCTTCGGTCATGTCGTCGGCCACTTCCAGCCGCACCGGTGAACCGAACCGCCGCCTGGCCAATTCACGCTCGAGCGCCTGCAACAGGTCCTCGTCGCGATCCTCTTCCACCTCGAAATCGGCATTGCGGGTGATCCGAAACGCGTGGTGCTCCACGATTTCCATACCCGGGAAGAGCACCGGCAGGAAAGCCGCGATCAGCTCCTCCATCGGCAGGAAGCGGACGGCCACCTGATCCTCATCCTCGTCGCCGTCGGGTTCGAGTTCGACGAACCGGCCCACGTTGTCGGGCACCTTGACGCGCGCGAAGTGCCGGGTGCCGTCCTCGGGTTGCTTCACCGTGATCGCCAGGTTCAGGCTCAGTCCGCTCACGAAAGGGAAGGGGTGGGCGGGGTCGACGGCCAGCGGCGTCAGGACGGGAAAGACCTGTTCGTGGAAATAGGTCGATAAATGCTCTCGCTCAGCCTCGTCCAGGTCGGCCCACGTGACGATATAGATGCCTTCTTCCTCGAGTGCGGGAACGACCGAATCGAGGAACACGCGCGCGTGCCGGCTGGCGAGGTGTTGGGTCTGCTCACCGATGCGGCGCAGCTGTTCGCGCGGCGTCAACCCGTCTGCTGAGCGGACCGACAGCCCCATCTCGTCGCGGCGTTTCAGGCCGGCGACTCGAACCATGTAGAACTCATCGAGATTGGAGGCGAAGATCGCCAGGAATTTGGCGCGCTCGAGCAGCGGCATCGAGTTGTCGTCGGCGAGCGCGAGAACCCGCGCGTTGAAATCGAGCCAGCTCAGCTCCCGGTTGAGGTAGCGCTCTTCGGGCAACGCATTCTTGATCGCGGCGGGGGTCGCTGCGGGCGGCGCCGTCAGAGCCGAGTCCCCAGCGTGCCAAATGTGGTCGTCGGGACGGGCCTCTGCCTCTGGGGTGGCTTCGATTTCGGTCACCCTGCGATCATTGCCTATTGCGTGGCGATGCTGCCAGCGGTCGGCGCAGATCTATCTGGCGTTGGCACGCCATTCACCGCCCGGTCGCCTTAGATCCCTCACCTCGCGTAGCGGTTCGCGATGGCGCGTGCGGTCGCAGGTCCCACGCCGAGCCGGCGGGCGGCCGCCAGGTCGGCCGGTGTGTCGACATCGCAGCGCAGGCCCGGCCAGGCTCCGGTCAGCTCGATAGCGCCCGAACGCCGGTGTCGTGCGGCTGAATCCGACCCGAATCGGGGGTCGAGCGCGGTGCCGAACGCGCACAGCACCGAGGTGCCGGTGCCCAGTCTGTCCGCGACGAAGCTGCGCTGGTGGTGACGGGCGGCCGAGATCGCCTCGGTGAGTTCTTGCGTCTGCAGGGCGGGCAAATCTCCTTGCAAGACAACGATATTCGGGACCGAATCGGTCACCGCCCGGGCTGCGGAGGCGATGGCGCTGTTGAGCGGATCGGGGTCGTCCGCCGGTGTGGGGTCCGGCATGACCTGCGCTCCGAGGTCGCCGGCCGCCGCCGCCGCCGTTTCGTCGGGGGTGATGACGGTGATCGAGCGCAGCGAACTCACCCGCGTTGCCGCGCTGAGCGTGTCGATCAGCATCGCCAGCACCACACTCTCTCGCGCCGGCGCGGAAAACACCGGAGCCAGCCTGGTCTTGGCGGCGGCCAGTCGCTTGACGGCGATGATCAGTCCGACATCCCCGCGTGCGCCGCCCATGCGCTCATCCTGCCAGCGTCGCTTCAGCGCGGACACGCGGACGTGACGGCGGCCGGTGGCTGGGTCTAATGTTTATCGGCTGCAGTTGCCGCAACGACAGTGGGGGTGGTGGATGGCCGGTACGGGGACCGTCGCGGTGATGGGTGCCGGTGCATGGGGCACGGTGCTGGCAAAGGTGCTCGCCGACGCCGGTGGCGAGGTCACGCTGTGGGCGCGGCGCAAGGACGTCGCCGACAAGATCAATTCCACCCGGTACAACCCCGACTACCTTCCCGGTACGTTGCTTCCGGCCGGCATCCGCGCGACCAACGACGCGGAGGAGGCCCTCTCCGGCGCGACGACGGTGCTGCTGGGGGTGCCGGCCCAGACCATGCGGGCCAATCTCGAACAGTGGAACGGCATGTGGGCGGACGGGGCGACGCTGGTCAGCCTGGCCAAGGGCATCGAGCTGGACACGTTGATGCGAATGAGTCAGGTGATCGTGTCGGTCACCGGAGCGGACACCTCTCAGGTTGCGGTGATCTCGGGGCCGAATCTGGCCAGTGAGATCGCGCAGAGCCAGCCCGCCGCCACCGTCATCGCCTGCAGCGACTCCGGACGCGCCGTGGCGCTGCAACGGTTCTTGAACAGTGGCTACTTCCGCCCCTATACCAACTCCGACGTGGTGGGCACCGAGATCGGCGGGGCATGCAAGAACGTCATCGCGCTGGCGTGCGGCATGGCGGTGGGCGTCGGTCTGGGGGAGAACACCGCGGCGGCCATCATCACCCGCGGTCTGGCGGAGATCATGCGACTGGGGCTGGCGCTGGGTGCCAAGGGGACCACGCTGGCGGGCCTGGCCGGAGTCGGCGACCTGGTTGCAACCTGCACGTCTCCGTATTCGCGCAACCGGTCGCTGGGCGAGCGGCTGGGCCGCGGCGACACCATGGAAACGGCCCTGCACGGCAAGGACGGTCACGTCGTCGAAGGTGTGACGTCGTGCGAGTCGGTGCTGGCGCTGGCGTCCAGCTACGACGTCGAAATGCCGCTCACCGACGCCGTGCACCGCGTCTGTCACAAGGGGCTGTCGGTGAACGAGGCGATCGCCCTGCTGCTGGGCCGTAGTCCCAAACCTGAGTGATCTGCGACGCCGGACCCTGCGACGGCACCGAATGCCGCCGCTCGAGGTCGCCGAACCGGCCGTCGCGCCCCCGACCCGGTAGCCTCTCTAGGTTGTGACTGCCAGCAACCGTGTTCGCGTCGCCGTTGTTTTCGGCGGGCGCAGTAACGAGCACGCCATCTCGTGCGTGTCAGCGGGCAGCATACTGCGCAACCTGGATCCGCATCGGTTCGACGTCGTCGCGATCGGCATCACGCCGGAAGGCTCCTGGGTGCTGACCGACGGCGATCCCGCCGCGCTGGCCATCACCGACCGTCGATTGCCCGCAGTGAGCGCCGATTCGGGGACCGAGCTGGCGTTGCCGGCCAGCCCCCAGCGGGGCGGGCAGCTGATCTCGTTGGCCCCCGGCGCCTCCGAGATATTGGACTCCGTCGACGTGGTGTTCCCGGTGCTGCACGGCCCCTATGGTGAGGACGGCACCATTCAGGGGCTGCTCGAACTCGCCGGTGTCCCGTATGTGGGCGCCGGCGTACTGGCCAGTGCCGCCGGGATGGACAAGGAGTTCACCAAGAAACTGCTCGTCGCCGAGGGACTTCCGGTCGGCGCGTACACGGTTCTGCGGCGCTCCCAATCAACGCTGCACCCCGAGGAACGCGAACGGTTGGGCCTGCCGGTGTTCGTCAAGCCCGCGCGGGGCGGATCGTCGATCGGCGTGAGCCGGGTGGCGGCCTGGGATGATCTGCCTGCCGCGCTCGCCGCGGCCCGTCGCCACGACCCCAAGGTCATCGTCGAGGCGGCCGTCCACGGCCGTGAGCTGGAATGCGGTGTCCTCGAAATGCCGGACGGCGCCATCGAAGCCAGCACGCTCGGGGAGATCCGGGTGGCCGGCGTACGCGGGCGCGAAGACTCCTTCTATGACTTCGAGACCAAATATCTGGACGACGCGGCCGAATTGGACGTGCCCGCCAAGGTCGACGACGACGTCGCGGATACGGTGCGCCAGTTGGCAATTCGTGCGTTCGGCGCCATCGACTGCCAGGGTCTGGCCCGCGTCGACTTCTTCCTCACCGATGCCGGCCCGGTGATCAACGAGATCAACACGATGCCGGGGTTCACCACCATCTCGATGTACCCGCGGATGTGGGCGGCCAGCGGCGTGGATTACCCGACGCTGCTGGCAACGATGGTGGAGACCGCCCTGGCCCGCGGCGTGGGTCTGCGCTAGTAGTTCGCTGGCAGGCGGTCCGCAGCCGATCGGCAACGCCGCGATGGTGCCATCGACGACCGGGAGAACTCCTGACGCCTGACCGCGCTGATTTTCTTGTGGCATCGGCGATTTGCGTTTTGGGTGTGGTGGGTGAGCGCGGGGCGTAGGGTCCACGTATCGAGTAATCGGGCTGTACCTTCTCCCGCTAATTCGCCGCTCATTTGTTGCAGGCACTTTGCTGGGAGTTGATCATGTCGTCTTTTGTTGTAGTGGCACCGGAATTCTTGTCGGCGGCGGCCTCGGACTTGCGTGGGATCGGGTCCGAGGTGAGTGCTGCCGGGTCGGTTCGATCTCGGGTGACGGCGGCGACGGCGGCAACGGCGGCGACGCCGGGGCCGGCGGCAACGGCGGGGCGATCGGCAACGGCGGCAACGGCGGCCGCGGCGGCAACGGCGCGACCGGTACTGCCGGCGGTCAAGGCAGCGATGGGGCCGGCACCGTCGGCGGCGCCGGCACCTCGGGCGGCGCCGCCGGCGTAGGCGGGTCCGGCGGCGACGGCGGCATCGGTGGCCAAGCCGGCGGTCTTTCCCTCCAAGGCCTCGGCGGTACAGGCGGTGTCGGAGGCAACGCCGGTGATGGCGGCCTCGGCGGCCTTGGCGGCGCCGGCGGCGCCGCCCTGAACTCAGGCAACGGTGGGCTCGGCGGGACCGGCGGAGTCGCCGGTGACGGCGGCAACAGCGGTCATGGCGGCACCGGCGGGGGCGCCGGCGGAGGCAATGCTGGATTCGGCGGGGGCGCCGGCAACGCCGGCCATGGCGGCGCAGGCGGCGCCGGCGGGATCGGCGGCGCGGCCAACGGGTCAGGCAACGGCGGTGACGGCGGCGCCGCCGGCCGCGGCGGGATCGGTGGCAACGCCGCCAATGGTGGTGACGGTGGCGATGCCCAGGCCGGCAAAGGCGGCGATGGGGGTAAAGGCGGTGCCGGCGGCAACGCCGGTGCCGGCGGTGCCGGCGGTGGCGGCGGCGCGGCGCTGGGGTCGGGCAATGGCGGTGTCGGCGGGGCCGCCGGTGACGGCGGCTACGGCGGTGCCGGAGGCAATGGCGGTGTCGGCACTTACTCCGGCGACCAAACCGGCGATAACGGCGGTAGTGGCGGTAAGGGCGGTTCCGGCGCCGCCGGTGGCAATGGCGGTGTCGGCGGTAGCGCCACCACGGGCTCCGGCGGCAACGGCGGAGCGGCCGGTGACGGCGGTTATGGCGGTGCGGGTGGTGCCGGCGCAACCGGGGGCTCGCCCTTCGGTGCGGCCGGCAACGGTGGCGATGGCGGTTCCGGAGCCGCGGGTGGCAACGGTGGTGCCGGCGGTGCCGCTATCTCCGGCTCCGGCGGAGATGGTGCGACCGGGGGCAACGCCGGGGCCGGTGGTGAAGGCGGCAAGGCTGGAGACGGCTCCGGCAGCACGATCGGCGGTGTCAATGGCGGGTTTGGCGGTAACGGCGGTGCCGGCGCCGCCGGTGGCAGCGGTGGTACCGGCGGCAGCGCCAGCGCCCTCTCCGGCTCGGGCGGCAACGGCGGCAACGGCAGCATCGGCGGTGCCGGTGGCATCGGCGGCGCCGGAGGATTCACCGACCCCTTCTATGGGGACCCCGCAGGCAACGGTGGCAATGGCGGCAACGGTGGTGCGGGTGGCATGCACGGCGACGGCGGCCCTGGTGGGGACCCCGACGGTACTCCCGGGGATCCCGGTACGCCTGGTGACGGCGGCGTCGGCGCTGCCGGCGGCCCGGGTGGCACCGGCGGCGCCGGCACGCCGGGCGCCCACGGCCAGAATGGCCCTGACGGCACGTGATGTCCGGCTCGGCCGCCAGCTTCAGCGCCGGATCCAGCCAAACTTCACCGAACCGGCGCCGGGTCGATCGGTACCGCGGCGATTGTGCGGTCGATGACAGCGGAAAGTTCTTGAATCGGTTCGGGGCCTGATCCCGCCGGCAACGTCAGGGCGACGTACACCGAACGATCCACCGTGTACCAGGTGGACGTGCCCGCGTCACCGGCCGACTGCGAAGCCACCCTGAACCACTGCACCCGGTCGACGCCCTGGATCGGCGACCCCACCACGAATTCGTCCGGCCGTTTCATCCCGCAGCGCATGATTAACGGCTCTTTGTCGGCCGCCGACCGCCAGGCGAACGCACCTTCGGGCACCGGTTGCGCCACCGCGGCGCGCTCGAAGTCCCCCAGTCGTTGCGGCAAAGCCGCGATCAGCGCCTGGCAGGCCGGGTTGGCGGCCTGCGGCGCGGGCTGAGCGGGCACGACAACCGGTTGCCGCGGTGACTGGCGGGCGACCGCGAAGACCAGAATTCCTCCGATTGCGGCCACGGCCAGCCCAAGCGCCGCGATCAGTACCGAGCGGGGCGGGCCGTCCGGGTCGGACACCTGCCACCTCCCATCTCATACACTGGCGCGGGCAGGGACCAACTTATCGCAGGCCGGACGACCCGACTGCGGCCTTGGAGGTGGCGTGCGCGACGACGCGTCGGGGGAATCGCCAACCCTGGAGCAATCCGGTGAGTTCGCAGTGATCGAGCGTTTGGTACGGGACCGTCGGCAACCCGCAGCAGTCACACTCGGCCCCGGCGACGACGGCGCGGTGGTGTCGGGCAGCGACGAACGCACCGTGGTGTCGATCGATATGTTGGTGCAGGATCGGCACTTTCGGCTGGACTGGTCGACCCCATACGACGTCGGACGCAAAGCGATCGCCCAGAATGCCGCCGACATCGAAGCGATGGGTGCCCGGCCCACCGCCTTCGTGGTGGGGTTCGGGGCGCCCGGCGCCACGCCGACCGATCAGGCGATCGCGCTGGCCGACGGCATGTGGGACGAAGCGGAAAGGGTCGGTGCCGGTATCGCCGGGGGTGATCTGGTCAGCTGTCCGCAGTGGGTCGTGTCCGTCACGGTGCTCGGCGATCTCGAGGGTCGGGCGCCGGTGTTGCGGTCCGGTGCGCGGCCCGGCTCGGTGGTTGCCGTGGCCGGTGAGCTGGGGCGCTCTGCTGCTGGATATGCCCTGTGGCACAAAGAAATCGACGATTTCCAGGGGCTTCGCCACCGGCACCTGGTGCCATTGCCGCCGTACGGCGAGGGGGCGGTGGCCGCCGCCGGCGGGGCGATGGCGATGATCGACGTCTCCGACGGGCTGGTGGCCGACCTGCGACACGTCGCCGAAGCGTCCGGGGTGGGAATCGACCTGTCCACCGAGGCACTGGCTCTTGACCGCGACGCGGTGGCACAGGCTGCCGACGCCGTCGGCGCGGACCCCTGGGCGTGGGTGCTCGGCGGCGGCGAAGATCACGCCTTGGTGGCATGTTTCGCCGATACGGTTCCGCCCGGTTGGCGGACGATCGGTCAGGTCCTCGACGGTCCGGCCCGAGTGCTCATCGACGGTCGGGATTGGGAAGGATACGCGGGTTGGCAGTCGTTCGAGGGAGGGTAAGCCGACGATGACCGTCTACGCGATCGCTCAGCTTCGATTCACCGATCGAGCGGCCTACGACCGGTATCAGGCAGGATTCATGGGCGTCTTCCGCCGTTACTCCGGAACGGTGCTGGCCGCCGACGAGGCACCCCAGGTGGTCGAAGGGGACTGGGGCCGCGAGAAGGTGGTGCTCATGTCCTTTCCCGACGAGGCGGCCTTCCGGGCGTGGGCGCAATCGCCGGAATACCAGGAGATTTCGAAGGACCGGCGGGCCGGCGCCGATAGCGTAGTGCTGCTGGTGAAGGGACTGCAATGACCGCGCGCCCGTTGAGCGAACTCGTCGAACAGGGCTGGGCGACGGCGCTGGCGCCGGTGTCCGAGCAGGTGGGCCAGATGGGACAGTTCCTGCGCGACGAGATCGCGGCCGGCCGACGGTACCTGCCGGCCGGGCCGAACGTATTGCGCGCTTTCACTTTTCCGTTCGACAACGTCAGGGTGCTCATCGTCGGACAGGATCCCTATCCCACACCCGGTCACGCCGTCGGCCTGAGCTTCTCGGTGGCGCCCGAGGTCCGTCCGTTGCCGCGCAGCCTGTCCAACATTTTCGACGAGTACGCCACAGACCTCGGGTTCCCGCAGCCTTCCTGCGGTGACCTGACGCCCTGGGCGCAGCGCGGCGTGATGCTGCTCAACCGAGTGCTCACGGTGCGGCCCGGCACTCCGGCGTCGCATCGGGGCAAGGGCTGGGAAGCGGTGACGGAGTGCGCGATTCGGGCGCTGGCGGCGCGCGAGCAGCCGCTGGTGGCGATTCTGTGGGGGCGCGACGCGTCTACTCTCAAACCGATGCTGGCGGACGGAAACTGTGTTGCCATCGAATCGCCGCACCCCTCGCCGCTGTCGGCTTCGCGCGGCTTCTTCGGGTCGCGGCCGTTCAGTCGCGCGAACGAACTGCTCGTCGACATGGGCGCCGATCCGGTCGATTGGCGGCTCGCGTGACCCAGATGACGGCGCTGCGCGCACAACATCGCGGTGGCCCGGAGGTGCTGACCGTGGACACGGTGCCGGTGCCGGTGCCGGCAGCGGGCGAAGTGTTGGTGGCCGTGCATGCCGCTGCCATCACGTTCGACGAATTGACCTGGGAGGAGACCTGGACGCGGGATGGTCTGAGTCGGGCGCCGTCCATCGTGTCGCACGAGGTATCGGGCGTGGTCGCCCAGACGGCACCGGACGTCACGGATCTGCGGGCCGGTGACGAGGTCTACGGGCTGGTCGGGTTCGAGCGTGACGGCGCCGCAGCAGAATTCGTTGCGATGCCGGCGGCCGATCTTGCCGCCAAACCGTCCACCGTGACCCACGCCGTCGCGGCGGCGTTGCCGTTGGCGGGGTTGACCGCGCTGCAGGCTCTGGTCGAGCACGCGGCGGTGCGGCCCGGGGAGGCAGTGCTGGTGCACGGCGGGGCCGGTGGCGTCGGGGCCCTGACCGTGCAGCTTGCGGCGCGACTCGGCGCCGACGTCACCGCCACCGTGCGCAGTGACACCGCAGGACTGGTCGGAGAACTTGGCGCCGGCCGTGTCATCGATACGCGCACAGCGGCATTCGACGACGCGGGGGCCGGCTACGACGTCGTGATCGACACCGTCGGCGGCCAGACCCTGGACCGCTCCTACGGAGTCCTGCGCCGGGGTGGACGGCTGGTGACCCTGAGCGCGCCACCGCCACCCGGCAAGGCCGACGAATTCGGCGTGATCGCAACGTTCTTCATCGTCACAGCCGATCGGGGCCAGCTCACCGAACTCGCTGCCCTCGTCGACGGCGGCCGACTGCGCGTCGAGATCGCCCGGACCTTTCCGCTCGCGCAGGGACGGGAAGCGTTCGAAAGCGGTCTGCGCCCGGGCCGGCGGCCCGGCAAGACCGTCCTCGTCGTCCGCGACTGACGACGCTGTCAGGTTGGAGGGCGTGTACGACCTCGAGGAAACCATTCGCCGGCGCCGGTCCACCCGCATGTTCCTGTCTCAGCCGGCGCCGCGAGCCCTGGTCGAGCCCGGTCCGAGCCGCCCAGGGTTCCGCAACTGCCGCCCGGCTTCGCCCACCTGCGGCGTGAACTGGGCGCGAAAGTCTACGGCGCGATGGGTATTGCCCGCGACGACGCCGCCGGGCGCGCGGAAGCCGTGCTGCGCAACTGGTAGTTCTTCCGCGCCCCGCTGGGCGGTGTCGTGTCGGGATGTTCCTGCAGAACCTGCTGCTGGCCTTGACCGCTCGCGGACTCGGTGGGCATCGCCGCTGACATGCGCATCCTGTGCGGACTCGCGGTGGGCTATCCCGATCCGGATTTCCCGGCCAACTCGCTGCGCATCGACCGCGACAGCCCGGACAAGCACGTGGTGTTCCTCGACGAAATGACCTAACTGCCCGGGAAATTCACATCTTTCGTCACGGCCTTCCATTCCTCGATCGAGGCCGACAGCGCGGAGATCTTGTCGCGCATCGCTTTGAGCACGTCGCGGCCCAGCAGCAGCCGCAATGGGGGATCGTCGAGTTGGGTGACCATGAGTACCGCCTCGGCGACCTTGCGCGGATCGCCCGGCAGGTGATCGGCGAACTGCTTGATGAGGTCCTTGCGCGCGGCGACGTCGGCGTAATCGGCGATCGGTGTGCCGGTCTCCTTCATCGACCGGCTCGCCCAGTCGGTGCGGAACGCTCCGGGTTCGATGGCCGTCACCTTGATCCCGAGCGGGCGGACCTCGGCGGCCAGGGCTTCGGTCACCGCTTCCAGCGCGAACTTCGTAGACGAGTAGTAGGCGTTGGGCGGGTTGGCCACCAGGCCGGTCATCGACGAGATGTTGACGATGTGGCCGGCACGACGGGCGCGCATCGCCGGCAGTACGGCCTTGATCATGTCGACTGCCCCGAAGTAGTTGACGTCGAACAGCTTCCGCACCTCGGCGTCCTCGCCCTCCTCGACCGCCGACAGGTAGCCGTGGCCGGCGTTGTTGACCAGCACGTCGATCCCACCGAAAGCGCGCTCGGCGGCGTCGACCGCGGCCGTGATCTGGCCCGCGTCGGTCACGTCGAGTGCCAGCGCCAGTGCGCGACCGCCGAACTCGTCGGCGAAGTCCTGCACCGCCTCGGCCCGTCGTGCTGTGACCGCCACGCTGTGGCCCGCTTCCAAAGCGCCACGGGCGATCTCGCGGCCGAACCCGGTGGAGCACCCCGTCACCAACCAGCGTGCCATCTCAGGCCGTCCCTTCCGGAAGCCGCCGGAGATACGCTGCCCGCCGGTCAGCGAGTTCGGCCGCCCGCTGTTCGGAGCTCACCCGCGGCAGGTGCGACACCTCGGCGTCGAGGCGATCCAGCTTCACCACCCGACCGTGCGCGCCGAGGCCCGCACGTGGTCCGGTCTCGCCGAATTCGGCCATCCGCAGCGTCAGGATGGCCTCGCGCAGTCCGTCGGTGTCGATCCAGTTGGCCACGCCGGGATCCTCCGGTGCGATCACGTAGGTGTAGGTCCCGTCCTCATTCGCCACCGACTGTGCCTTGTTGAGGCTGCCCGTGCGGTCGATGATGTCCAGCGTTGTGCCCCAGATGTTGCTCAGCGGCACCGTGAAGTACTCGGCGCCGCCATCGTTGAGGTCCACTACGAACGCCTCGTCCGGTGCCAGGTCGAAGCGGCCCATGACATAGAACTGGTTGCGCATCGCGCCGTCGGTGTCCGCGGACCAGGCCAGGTCGAACTGGTTGGCCGGCATCTTGTACACGCCGTGGCTGAGCTTGCCGGTGAAGTTCGCGAAGTATGCCATCATCGATGCCGTCGACTCCGCCTGCTCGTCGCGGGTGCGGGCCGGCGTCGACGGGGCGCCGCCAAGGCGCTTTATCTCAACGTGATTGGGGTTGTCGCGCTCCCAGTCCAGTAACACGTCGCGAATATAGAACTCGTGTGCCTGCGGGGTGCTGCGCACATGGTTGGGCCGGCCGTTGGCCGGGTCGGAGTCGACGGTGATGGTGAAGCTGCCGTCGGAGTCGAGGCGCATGGTGCGGCCGTTGAGCACGTCGACCGTGCCCATGTGCGCGTCCCACAGCGTGAAGTAGTTCTCGGTCATCCGGTGCTCACCGACCCGGCCGTAGATCTCGTAGCGCTCGTCGCCGGAGATCGGGATCACCCGGTATACGCTGTCCGGATTGTCGATGCCCCAACGGGATCCGGGAATGCGCCGGCCCTCCACGGGGTGCGCCAAGCGGGTGATGCAGCTGACCTTCGGGCGCAGCTTGTCCTGATTGGACGACCACACCGCCGCCGAGAACATCACCTCGGCGAACGCGTCGTCGAACCGCTCGCGCATCGCATCCGATGCCCTGGCGCGGCCCAGCCACGTCTGCGCGACGTCGCCGTAGGCGGCCTTGACGGTGGGGTGCTCGATCAACTCGAGTGCGGCCAGTTCCTGTTCGTGCTGGGCTGCCGTGGCGACCGGGTGGTCGGTCATACGCTGCTCCTGTCTCGAAAGCGCTTGTTGTACTCCGCGAATCGTTCGTCGACCTGCTCGGGGCGCAGGCCGAAGTCGGCCAGCCGGTAGGGCGGCCGCGCGCCTTCGCGCGGGCGCACCTCCAGCCAGTGCCGCATAGCGTCCTGCGCGTGGCTGGTCAGCGGCACATCGATGGCGTCGTAGACGCGGGCGACCTGCCCGATCGGATCGGCCACCGCGTCGTCGAAGTGAATGTCGGTGACACACCCCGGGTCCCATCCGTCCCGGCTGGCCATCGCCCGGTCGTTCGTCCACCCCATCCGTTGCAACCACTGGGCACCCACCCGGTGCGGGTCGACCGTGTCGGCGTGCATCGCGTGCAATGTCGCGTTCAGGCTGGCCCCTGAGGCGATCGTGGTGCGCGGGTCACGGTGCATGTGAACGAGGTGCAGGTCGGGAAACCTGGCCCGCAACAGATCCAGATACCCCAGATGCGCAGGTGACTTCAGCACCCAGCGTTGGCCCGGCACACCCCGTTGCCGCTTCTGCCACTGCAGGAACTGCAACATGCGGTGCAGGTAGTCGTAGGCCGGCGCGAAGTCCTGCTCGTCCAGCCAACTCCGGTAATGCGGCAGGTGTGCGCCCGACTCGGGGACGTGGGACAGGAACGCGTCGGCCAGGAAGACGATCTCCTCCTCGGCTTCCCGCGCGTACATCGGATGGATGGTGAACAGGTCGGGCGCGAGTTCTCGCGACTTCGCCTCGCGCGCTTCGCTGATCGCGATTCGGGGGTCGGTGGCGGTGAACGTCTCGCCGAGCTTGGGCGCGACCTCGACCACCTCCCAGCCGTAGGCGCACAGGAAACGCGGGTCGGCCGCCAGCAGCCGTTGTACGAGAGTGGTTCCGCTGCGCATCATTCCGACGACGACGATCGGCGCCGCGACCTGCTCGTCGAGGATTTCGGGGTGGCGACGGATCCATTCCTGAGTCCGCAGCCGCATCCGCAGGCTGTGCACGATCCCGGAGCGCAGGATGTGCATGCCGACGGCGTTGAGCTCGGCTTGCGCATAGTCATTCAGCAGCACGGCGAGCGGACGCTCGAATTCGCCTGGGCCCCAGTCGGTCAGCGACTCCCTGCGTTGCGCCTCAGCCAGCACCGCCGCGGCGTCGAACGGCGTCACCACTAGAACTTCAGATGCTGGCTGACGTCGCCAACCTGGTCGACGAACATCGTGCGGCTGTCGAACCACCACACGCCGTCGAGCCGGTGGAAGGTGTCCTTGTAGTGGCCGGTGACGATCACCTGCAGCGGCAGTTCGGGGGTGGCCTGCGTAACGCAGTAATACGACGTGCTGTTTGCGGTTCCCGCGGCCTCATCGATGTGCAGCTGCACGTTGGTGGTGTTGTGCTTGGTCTTGGGGGTGCCGTCCTCGTAGATCCGCGTGGCCATCTCATACATCTGGCGCACCCGGCCGGATCCGGCGAACACCGTCTCAGGCGGGCCGTCCTCCACTCCGCAGATGCGGCCATGCTCGAAGAGCCGGGCTACCCCGTCCAGGTCGCCGCCGTCGAGGAGTTGGGCGTAGGTGTAGATCAGGTTGGTGATCGCTAATGCGCTATCACTCACGTGGAACCACCTCGGCTGCACTCCATTGTTGACGCCAGACGGTTGGTGACGTTACTTGCACGCCGAGCCGGCGGTACACGGCGACCCGCGTTTCATCGAGCCTGCGTTTTTGGTGGGCTCTACTCGCACTTTCGCGGCAGATTTGCAGGCTCGACAAGCCCGCGCCTGCGCCGCGCGCCGGGCTATCTAGCCGCGGGTGACCTTGCCGGCCTTGATGCACGACGTGCAGACATTGAGACGCTGCTTGTTGCCGCCGGGACGGGTCACGGCGTGCACGGTCTGAACGTTGGGGTTCCACCGGCGGCTGGTGCGGCGGTGGGAGTGCGACACCGACTTACCGAAGCCGGGGCCTTTCCCGCAGATATCGCACACAGCGGCCATGGTTCAAACTCCTCAAGTCTGTTGCTGGGGCCCGGCGACTCCGCGAGCGGGTCGGCCGGACTGAGCCGGAATAGCCCAGGTTAGCCCAGGGGAATCCCAGGATACCGACTGCGGTCGGCAACCACCAAAACGCCTCCCGGCACCTGTCGCCCCCGCTGACTAGGCTCTTGCACGGTTACGCTGGCGCGCACCGGGGGCCTGCAGAAGCCTGGGAGAGCCCGCAAGAGTCTGCGAGAGCCTGCAAAAGGAGGTGGGGTCGGGTTGGTCACGTCGGATCGCCGGTTGGACGGCCCGGCCCTGCGGGATTGGGCGCACACCGTCGTCAGCGACCTGATCACCCACATCGACGAGATCAACCGGCTCAACGTGTTCCCGGTGGCCGATTCCGACACGGGCGCAAACATGCTGTTCACGATGCGTTCAGCGCTGGCCGAGGTGGAGGGTGTGCGGCAGGGCGATGTGGCCGCCGTGGCCGCCGCCCTGTCGGCAGGTGCCGTGACCGGCGCGCGTGGCAATTCCGGGGTGATCCTGTCCCAGATTCTGCTGGGCATCGCCGAGGTCACCGCGAACGCGGCCGACGAAACCGGCGGCGTCCCGCCCGCCATCGACGCGGCGACTCTCGCTGCGGCCCTGTGGCGCGGCGTCGAACTCGTCGTGGCTTCGATGGGCGGCGAAGAGGTGCCGGGCACCATCGTCTCGGTGCTGCGGGCGGCAGCCGTCGCCGTCGAACAGTCCGCGGCGGCCGGTGACACGCTATCGCGGGCCGTCGTCGATGCCGGTGACGCGGCGGTGGTAGCCCTGGAGAAGACCACCGAGCAGCTCGATGTGCTCGCCGACGCCGGTGTGGTGGATGCCGGGGGACGTGGGCTCCTGGTCATGCTGGACTCGCTGCGTTCGACCATCACCAGCAACGCGCCCGTGCGGTCGATCTACGTGCCGTCGCCGCAGTCGCACCCCGCCGATAGCGTTGCCCGGCGCCCGGCCCCTGAATTCGAGGTGATGTACCTGCTGGCCGGGTGCGGTGCGGCCGCGGCGGACAAGCTGCGCGAACGGCTCGGCGAACTGGGTGATTCGGTGGCGATCGCGGCGGCCGGGCCGGAAAGCTGTTCGGTGCACGTCCACACCGACGACGCCGGCGCGGCCATCGAGGCCGGTATGGCAGCGGGACAGTTGAGCCGGATCGTGGTCTCGGCGCTCAGCTCCGGTGCCACCGGCCTGCCGGCGGGCAGCTGGACCCGGGATCGCGCGGTACTGGCCGTCGTCGACGGTGACGGCGCCGACGAGTTGTTCGCCGCCGAAGGTGCCAGCGTGCTGCGGCCGGATCCGGGCGCCGACATCACCGCCCACCAGCTGGTTCGCGCCGTCGTGGACACCGGCGCGGCCCAGGTGATGGTGCTGCCCAATGGATACGTGGCGGCCGAGGAATTGGTGGCGGGCTGCACTGCCGCGAACGGCTGGGGCGTCGACGTCGTTCCGGTACCGACCGGATCGATGGTGCAGGGGTTGGCTGCGCTGGCCGTCCACGACCCGGGTCGCCAGGCGGTCGACGACGGCTACTCCATGGCTCGCGCCGCCGGCGCCGCTCGGCACGGATCGGTGCGGATCGCCACCGAGAACGCGCTCACCTGGGCGGGCACCTGCAAGCCGGGCGACGGGCTGGGCATCGCCGGCGACGAGGTGCTGATCGTGGCCGACGACGTGGCGGCCGCGGCCATCGGCCTACTGGATCTGCTGTTGGCGTCCGGCGGCGACCTGGTGACGGTGCTGACGGGCGACGATGTGACCGACGCCGACGTCGCGGCGCTGGGCGAAGTCCTCGAGCGACACATGCACGACCGCCATCCGGGCAGTGAGCTGGTGATGTACCGCACCGGGCACCGCGGCGACGTGCTGCTGATCGGGGTGGAGTAGTGGGCGTCGGGTTGGGCGATCGGCTCGACCTGGTCATCGGGGCGAAGTCCGCCGACCCGCTGGACGAGGTGTTCGGCATCAAGACCGTCGGTGACCTGCTGCGCCACTATCCCCGAACCTATGTCGCGCGCACCGGGAGGAGCGGCGTCGAGGACGAGCGGCCCGAGGAAGGCGACCACATCACCATCGTCGACGTCATCACAGAGACGAAGTCGGCGCCGATGAAGAAGACACCCAGGAGGAAGTTCCTGCGGATCACCGTCGGATCCGGCCCCGGAAAGGTGACCGCCACCTTCTTCAACGCGGACTACATCATGAAGACCCTCACCAAGGGCACCAAGGTCATGCTGTCCGGGGAAGTCGAGTACTTCCAGAAGGCGATGCAGCTCACCCACCCGGCGTTTCTCGTCCTGGATTCCGCCGACGGGAAGAACGCCGGCAGCGCCTCGCTGCGAAGCATCGCCGACGCCTCGCGGAAGTCGCGCGGCGAGGTGGCGATGGACGAATTCGAGCGTCCCTACTACCCGATCTATCCGGCCAGCGCCAAGCTGCAGACCTGGGAGATCTACTCGTGTGTGCTGCAGGTCCTCGCGGTCCTCGACCCGGTTGCCGATCCGCTGCCCGAGGCCCTGCGTGACAAGCACAACCTGATCGCCGAAGACGAGGCGCTGCGCGCCGTACACCTCACCGATGACGAATCTCTGCGGGAGCAGGCCCGCCGCCGCCTGACCTTCGACGAGGCCGTTGGTCTGCAGTGGGCGCTGGTGGACCGCAGGCACGGCGAGTTGTCCGATTCGGGACCGGCGGCGCCTTCCCGGCCCGACGGCCTGGCCGCCGAGATGTTGCGGCGGTTGCCTTTCGAGCTGACGGCGGGCCAGCGCGAGGTTCTGGCGGTGATCTCCGGCGACCTCGCCGCGACGCGCCCGATGAACCGCCTGCTACAGGGCGAGGTCGGGTCGGGCAAGACGATCGTCGCGGTGCTGGCGATGCTGCAGATGGTCGATGCGGGTTATCAGTGCGCATTGCTCGCGCCGACCGAAGTGCTTGCCGCGCAGCATCTTTCGTCGATCAATAATGTGCTGGGCCCGCTGGCGATGGCAGGTCAGCTCGGCGGCGAGGACAAGGCCACCCGGGTGGCGCTGCTCACCGGGTCGATGACGGCCGCGCAGAAGAAGAAGGTTCGGGCCGCGATCGGCGGCGGCGAGGTCGGCATCGTCATCGGCACCCACGCACTGTTGCAAGAGGCCGTCGAGTTCCACAAGCTGGGCCTGGTGGTGGTCGACGAACAGCACCGGTTCGGGGTCGAG
Organism: Mycobacterium sp. NGS49; assembly: GCF_059812565.1. NCBI lineage: Bacteria > Bacillati > Actinomycetota > Actinomycetes > Mycobacteriales > Mycobacteriaceae > Mycobacterium > Mycobacterium sp. NGS49. The sequence continues at coordinate 153,442 of NZ_JCALCX010000009.1, forward strand.
CAGCGAGATCAATTGCGCGCCAAGGGTCCTGCCGGAATCACCCCGCATCTGCTGGTGATGACCGCGACCCCGATACCGCGCACGGTCGCCCTCACCGTGTACGGCGATCTGGAAACGTCCACCCTGCGTGAACTGCCGCGGGGGCGTCAGCCGATCACCAGCAACGTGATCTTTGTCAACGACAAGCCGGCGTGGCTCGAACGCGCCTGGCATCGCATCCGGGAGGAGGTGGCGGCCGGTCGCCAGGCCTACGTGGTCACACCCCGGATCGACGAGAGCGAGGCCGACGCCAAAGAGGGTGCCCGGCCGTCGGCCACTGCCGAGGGCACGTTCGCGCGGCTGAAGGCAAAGGAGTTGGCCGGCCTGCGTCTGGGTCTCATGCACGGCCGGTTGCCCGCCGACGAAAAGGACGCAGCGATGGCGGCTTTCCGGGCCGGCCAGGTCGATGTGCTGGTGTGCACCACCGTGATCGAGGTGGGCGTCGACGTCCCCAACGCCACGGTGATGCTGGTGCTGGATGCCGACCGGTTCGGCATCAGCCAGTTGCACCAGCTGCGTGGCCGCATCGGTCGCGGACAGCACCCGAGCCTGTGCCTGCTGGCCACCTGGACCTCGGCGGGGTCGCAGGCCGGTCGACGATTGAAGGCGGTTGCCGCGACGATGGACGGATTCGCGCTCGCCGACCTGGACCTCAGGGAGCGCAGGGAAGGGGACGTGCTGGGCCGCAACCAGTCCGGCAGGGCGATCACGCTGCGGCTGCTGTCGCTGGCCGACCACCTGGAGTTCATCGAGGCCGCCCGGGAATACTGCCTGACCGCATACGCGGAGAACCCCGGTGACCCCGGCTTGGCGCTGATGGCGGCGCCATTCACCGATACCGACCGCATCGAATACCTGGATAAGTCGTGAAACCGCGGACGTGGTGGTGGCTGGTGGCGGTCACGGTGCTCGCGCTGGTGGTCGCCTACCAGACGCTGGGATCGTCGGCGGCCCGGCACGCCGACGAATTCGCCGCCCGTGCAGACGTTCCCACCGTGGCTCCCGGTGTCGACGTGTTCGTCGGCATCGCCGTCGTTCCACAGCGCCTGCACCGCTACGACTATCTGCGGTCGGCGTTCGGCGACGCATGGACCGACGACAACGACGCCCCAGGCGGCCACAACGGCTGCGACACCCGCGACGACATCCTCAACCGTGATCTGGTGGACGTCACGCACGTGTACACCAAGCGCTGCCCCGAGGCCGTGGCCACCGGCGTCTTGCACGATCCGTACACCAGCACCATCATCGCCTTCCAGCGCGGCGCAAAGGTGGGTGAGTCGGTCCAGATCGACCACCTGGTGCCGTTGGCCTACGCCTGGGACATGGGTGCCAACGGTTGGCCGGTCGCCGAGCGGGTGCGTTTCGCCAACGATCCGGCCAATCTGCTCGCCGTGCAAGGGAAGGCCAACCAGGACAAGGGCGATTCGCCCCCGGCGTTGTGGATGCCGCCCAACGGCTCCTTCGCGTGCCAGTACGCGGTGCAGTTCATCGCCGTGCTGCGCGGCTACTCGCTGCCGGTCGATCAGCCGTCCGCCGAGGTGCTGCGCCGCGCCGCGGCCACCTGCCCGGCCGGTTGACGGCTCGAGTGTGTGAATCGCGCGACGCGACACCCCGCCGCGGCGTCGCGTAGTTCAACTCTCGGCGGTCTACGTGCCGGCGTACGTCTCCGGATCCGGGCGCAGCCGAGTGCCGTCGTTGAGCCCGTTCAGCGCATTCATGTGCTCAGTGGCCAGCTCGAAGTCGAACACGTCCAGGTTGCCGGCGATGTGCTCGGCATTGGCCGAGCGGAACACCACCGAGTTGCCCAGTTGGATATTCCACCGCAACAGCACCTGCGACGCCGTCTTGCCGTACTCGCCCGCGATCGAGGTGACGGTCGGGTTGTCCGCCAACTGGCCGAGCGCCAGCGGGGTGTAGGCCTGCGTGACGATCTGGTGCCCCGCGTTCGCCTTGCGCACGTCCTCCTGATTGAGCAGCGGGTGCAGTTCGATCTGGTTGATCGCCGGCGTGACGAACGTCAGGTCGATCACCATCTCCGTGTACTCCGCGGTGAAGTTGGACACCCCGATGGAGCGCGCATGTCCTTCACCGCGGGACTGGATCAGGCCACCCCAGGAGTCCACGTACTTGCCCTGCGACGGGGCCGGCCAGTGGATCAGGTACAGGTCGATGTAGTCGAGACCGAGTCGCTCCAGGCTGGCGGTGCAGGCGTCCTGTGCTCCCTGGAACCCGTGGTTCTCGGTGGCCAGCTTGGTGGTCACGAAGAGTTCTGCGCGGGGGATGCCCGACGCGGCGATCGCGCGGCCCACCGCGGCCTCGTTGCCATAAGCGGCCGCGGTGTCGATGAGTCGGCAGCCCATCTCGAGTGCGGCCGACACCGCGCGTTCCGTCTCGTCGTCCGAGAGATCCGCGGTGCCGAGACCGAGTACCGGGATCGTGTTGTCGTCGTTGAGTGCTATCGAGGGGATGGCCGCGGCACCGGACTCGCCAGTCACGTGATTTCACCTACCTGTCTGAAGTGAATGCTCTCGGTCATTCGGTGACGCTCGCCATTCGCAGCGGGGTGACCGACTCGGGGAACACGATATTACCGAAGTTGGATATGCCACCTAATCAACACCGGCGCGGGTGTCCGGCCACGGCCGCAAAGCCCCCTCGTCTGAATCAGCCTGATCGGTCACGTCGTAGAGTTGGTCGCAGGGTAGGCCGGCATCGGAGATCGCGCGACGGGCGCGCAGGGCGGCTACCGCGGGGTCAAGAATTGATTGGCGTCGTTGCGTGTGACAAATGTTCGGGTAGGGAGCGGCTGATGACCGAAAGTCTGCAAGACACGCCAGACGTCCATTCCGCAACGCCGCACGGGCCGACCGGTTGGCTGGCGCGCATCCAGAACACCGTCACCACCGTGGGCGTCAAGGTCATTCCGTGGATCCCGAACCCTGCCAAACGGCTGCTGACGCGGGGCCGTTCGGTGATCATCGACGGCAACACCCTGGACCCGACGCTGCAGTTGATGGTCACCGGTCTGCGGGCCGCCGGCATCGACGGCCTCGTCATCAACGACGATGCCGCCGCCTCGCGGGCCATGATGCGGCTGAACATGGACTCGATGCCGGGTCCGCAGATTCACGTCGACGTTCGCGAACTCTCGCTGCCCGGCAAGGCGGGACCCATCCGCGCCCGCCATTACCGCCCGCCCACACCGGGTCCGGCGCCGTTGCTGGTCTTCTATCACGGCGGCGGCTGGGTGATCGGCGATCTGGACACCCACGACGCGCTGTGCCGGTTGACCTGCCGCGACGGTGCCATTCACGTGCTGTCGATCGACTACCGGCTGGCCCCGGAGCACGGCGCGCCCGCGGCCGTCGAGGATGCCTATGCCGCCTTCGAGTGGGCCTGCGAACATGCCGAGGAACTCGGCGCCACGCCGGGACGCGTTGCCGTCGGCGGCGACAGTGCGGGCGGCAACCTGGCGGCCGTGGTCAGCCAGATGGCCCGCGACAACGGTGGGCCGGCCCCGGTGCTGCAGTGGCTGATCTACCCGCGGACCGACTTCACCGCACGGACCCGATCGCTGAGCCTGTTCGGCCGCGGCTTCCTGCTGACCAAGCGCGACATCGACTGGTTCACGGCGCAGTACCTCCGCAAGTCCGGGATCGACGCGAAAGACCCGCGGGTGTCGCCGGCCCTGGCCGAATCGCTGTCGGGACTGGCGCCCGCGCTGATCACGGTCGCGGGATTCGACCCGTTGCGCGACGAGGGACAGGACTACGCGGCCGCGCTGCGGGCCGCGGGTACCGACGTGGACCTGCGCTATATGCGTTCGCTGACACACGGCTTCGCCAGTCTGTTTCCGCTGGGAGGCGGGAGCGCGGAGGGGACGGCCGAGCTCATCTCGGCGTTGCGCGCGCACTTGAGCCGGTGCTGACCGGCCGCACCAGTGCCGTCGGTAGTCTAGAGGCGCCCGAGGAGCGGGTGTAGTGAACGAAACGTGAGGATCTCGTGGCCGACAAACCCAAGCGCCCCGCGCGACTCGACCTGAAGTCCGGTGACGGCAAGTTCGGCAGGCTCATCCAGATCGGCGGCACCGCGGTGGTGGTCATCTTCGCCGTCGTCCTGGTCTTCTACATCGTCACGAACCATCACAAGAAGACCGCGGCCGGCGGCGAAGGCGCGGTTCGGGTGACGTCGAGCAAGTTGGTCACCGACAACGGCCAGCCCAATGGCAAGCCCAAAGCCGTGGTGGGCTTCTACGAGGATTTCCTGTGTCCGGCGTGCGGCAACTTCGAGCGCGGCTTCGGGCCAACCGTGTCCAAGCTCATCGACATCGGGGCCATCGCCGCCGACTACTCCATGGTGACGATTCTCGACAGCCCGCGCACCCAGAACTATTCCGCGCGTGCGGCCGCGGCGGCCTACTGCGTCGCCGACGAGTCCATCGAGGCGTTCCGCCGGTTCCATTCCGCGCTCTACAGCCAGGACATTCAGCCTGCGGAGACCGGCACGAAATTCCCCGACAACGCGCGGCTGATCGAGATCGCCCGCGAGGCGGGCGCGGCGGGTCAGGTTCCGGAGTGCATCAACAGCGGTAAGTACATCTCGAAGGTCAACGGCCTGGCGGCGGCCAGCAACATCCGCGCCACCCCGACCGTCCGGATCAACGGAAGCGAGTACGACCCGACGACACCCGACGCGCTGGTCGCGAAGATCCGAGAGATCGTCGGCAACGTCCCCGGCATGGACGAGGCCGCGGCCGCGGCGAAGACCTGACGACGTGTCCGTCGACGTTGCCACCGAGGAGGCCGGCGCGCTGAAACCGACCGGCGTGTGGGTGCCGGTGCTCAGCGCCTGGTGGGTGCTGATCGGCGGGGTGATCGGCCTGCTCTCCTCGATCACGCTGACCGTGGAAAAGATCGAGTTGCTGCGCAACGCCTCATACGTGCCGACGTGCAACATCAACCCGATCGTGGCGTGCGGCTCTGTGATAGTGACCAAACAGGCATCGGTGTTCGGCTTCCCCAATCCCCTGCTGGGCATCGCGGGATTCACCGTGGTGGTGGTCACCGGGGTGCTCGCGGTAACGAAAGTGCCTCTGCCCCGGTGGTATTGGATCGGCTTGGCGGTCGGCCTGGCAGCCGGTGCGGTGCTCGTGCACTGGCTGATCTTCCAGAGCCTGTACCGCATCGGGGCGCTGTGCCCGTACTGCATGGTGGTCTGGGCCGTCACCATCACGATGCTGGTGGTGGTGGCGCACATCCTGGTGCGTCCGGCGCTGCCGGACCGCGCGGCGTTGCGGTTCCTGTTCGGGTGGCGCTGGTCGCTCGTCACGTTCTGGTTCACCGCCGTCTTCCTCTTGATTCTGGTGCGCTTCTGGAGCTATTGGTCGACCCTCATCTGAGTTAGAGTCGGGCGTGATTACCAAGGTGCTGGTGGCCAATCGCGGCGAGATCGCCATTCGCGCTTTCCGCGCCGCCTACGAACTGGGTGTGGGCACAGTCGCCGTCTATTCCTACGAGGATCGCAACTCGCTGCACCGGACGAAGGCCGACGAGTCCTATCAGATCGGTGCAGTCGGCCACCCCGTGCGCGCCTATCTCTCCGTCGACGAGATCGTCGAGACCGCCCGCCGCTGCGGCGCCGATGCCGTCTACCCGGGTTACGGATTCCTTTCGGAGAACCCCGATCTCGCCGCGGCGTGCGCGGCCGCGGGCATCACCTTCGTCGGCCCGGGCGCCGAAGTCCTCGAGCTGACCGGCAACAAATCCCGGGCGATCGCCGCGGCGCGGGAAGCCGGGCTGCCGGTGCTGGAGTCCTCGACACCGTCGTCGTCGGTCGACGAACTGGTCGCTTTCCTCGATCAGAAAGCGCAGGCGATGCGATTCCCGTTGTTCGTCAAGGCGATTGCCGGCGGCGGCGGACGGGGGATGCGCCGCGTCGCCGACAGCGCCGCGTTGCCCGAGGCGATCGAGGCCGCGAGTCGGGAAGCCGAGTCGGCTTTCGGGGATCCGGCGGTGTACCTGGAGCAAGCCGTGCTCCGCCCGCGCCACATCGAGGTGCAGATCCTGGCCGATACGCAGGGCAACGTGATCCATCTCTACGAGCGCGACTGCAGCGTGCAACGGCGCCACCAGAAGGTCATCGAACTGGCGCCGGCGCCGAATCTGCCTGCGGAACTGCGGGAAAGGATGTGCGCGGACGCCGTCGCCTTCGCCCGCCATATCGGGTACAGCTGCGCCGGCACCGTGGAGTTCCTGCTCGACGAGAACGGCGACTACGTCTTCATCGAGATGAATCCCCGGATTCAGGTGGAACACACCGTCACCGAGGAGATCACCGATGTCGACCTGGTCTCCAGCCAACTGCGCATCGCTGCCGGCGAGACGCTCGGCGATCTGGGCCTGTCGCAGGACGCGGTCCGGCCACATGGCGCAGCGCTGCAGTGCCGCATCACCACTGAGGATCCGGCCAACGGCTTCCGCCCCGACACGGGACGGATCAGCGCATTGCGCACACCGGGGGGCGCCGGCATCCGGCTGGACGGCAGCACTAACCTGGGCGCCGAGATCAGCGCACATTTCGACTCCATGCTCGTCAAGCTGACCTGCCGGGGCCGGGATTTCCAGACCGCGGTCAACCGGGCGCGCCGGGCCATGGCGGAGTTCCGGATTCGCGGGGTGTCGACGAATATCTCTTTCCTGCAAGCGGTTCTGGACGATCCGGATTTCCAGGCCGGTCGCGTCACCACCTCGTTCATCGACGACCGCCCGCAGTTGCTGACCGCGCGCAGCTCGGCGGACCGCGGCACCAAGATCCTGAACTACCTGGCTGACGTCACCGTGAATCAGCCACACGGCGCCCGGCCGTCGACGGTGTATCCACAGGACAAGCTGCCCGATATCGACCTCAACGCCGCTGTGCCGCCCGGGTCGAAACAACGGCTGATCGAGTTGGGCCCGGAAGGATTCGCGCGCTGGATGCGGGAGTCGCCGGCGGTGTTGGTGACGGACACCACTTTTCGCGATGCTCACCAGTCGCTGCTGGCCACCCGGCTGCGCACCAGCGGGTTGTTGATGGTGGCACCATATCTGGCGCGGACGATGCCGCAGTTGCTGTCCGTCGAGTGCTGGGGCGGCGCGACCTACGACGTGGCCCTGCGATTCCTCAAGGAAGATCCCTGGGAGCGGTTGGCCGCACTGCGTGAGGCGATGCCCAACATCTGCCTGCAGATGCTGTTGCGGGGCCGAAACACCGTCGGCTACACGCCCTATCCGGAGGTGGTGACGTCGGCGTTCATCGAGGAGGCGACGGCCACCGGTATCGACATCTTCCGGATCTTCGACGCCCTCAACAACCTGGACTCGATGCGCCCGGCCATCGACGCGGTACGCGAAACCGGTTCGGCCATAGCCGAAGTCGCGATGTGTTACACGGGTGATCTGGCCGACCCGGGGGAGCGGCTGTACACGCTGGACTACTACCTGGGGTTGGCCGAGCGGATCGTCGACGCCGGTGCGCACGTGCTGGCCATCAAGGACATGGCCGGGCTGTTGCGGGTGCCGGCCGCCCTGAGGCTGATCAGTGCCTTGCGCAGTCGCTTCGACATCCCGGTGCACGTGCACACCCACGACACGCCGGGCGGCCAACTGGCCAGCTACCTGGCCGCCTGGCAGGCGGGTGCCGACGCGGTCGACGGTGCTGCCGCGCCGATGGCGGGCACCACCAGTCAGCCCGCGTTGAGCTCCATCGTGGCCGCTGCCGCCCACACCGCTCACGACAGCGGCCTGTCGCTGGACGCAGTATGCGCGCTGGAGCCGTACTGGGAGGCGCTGCGAAAGGTGTACGCGCCGTTCGAATCCGGGCTTCCGGGTCCAACCGGGCGGGTCTACCGCCACGAGATCCCCGGCGGCCAGCTGTCCAACCTGCGGCAGCAGGCGGTCGCGTTGGGGCTCGGGGACCGATTCGAGGAGATCGAAGAGGCCTACGCCGGGGCCGACCGGGTGTTGGGCCGGTTGATCAAGGTGACCCCGTCGTCGAAGGTGGTCGGCGACCTGGCGCTCGCGCTGGTCGGTTCGGGTCTGACCGCCGACGAATTCGCAGCGGAGCCAAGCCGATTCGACATCCCGGATTCGGTGCTGGGTTTCCTGCGCGGTGAGCTCGGCGATCCGCCGGGCGGGTGGCCCGAACCGCTGCGCAGCGCGGCGCTGCAGGGCCGCGCGCCGACCAAGCCGGCCCCGCAGCTGACGGCCGACGACGAGAACGCGTTGTCAGCACCCGGGCCCAAACGGCAGGCCGCTCTCAACCGGCTGCTGTTCCCCGGGCCCACAAGGGAATTCGAGGAGCACCGGGAAATTTACGGCGACACATCGCAGTTGTCGGCCAACCAGTTCTTCTACGGACTGCGCCAGGGCGAAGAGCATCGGGTGAAGCTGGAGCGCGGCGTTGAGCTGCTGATCGGGCTGGAGGCGATCTCCGAGCCCGACGAACGCGGGATGCGCACCGTCATGTGCATCATCAACGGCCAACTGCGGCCGGTGCTGGTGCGCGACCGCAGCATCGCCAGCGCGGTACCGGCCGCCGAGAAAGCCGAACGCGGGAACCCCAAGCACGTCGCGGCGCCATTCGCCGGTGTCGTCACCGTCAGCGTCTCCGACGGCGAACAGGTCAGTGCCGGCCAGACCATCGCCACCATCGAGGCGATGAAAATGGAAGCTCCGATCACCGCGCCGCACGAGGGCACCGTGCAGCGAGTGGCCGTGTCGAGCACCGCCCAGGTGGAAGGCGGGGACCTGCTGGTGGTACTGAACTGACCCGCATCATCGGCGGGACCGCCAGGGGCCGGCGGCTCACTGTTCCGCCGCGGGGGACCAGGCCCACCACCGATCGGGTGCGCGAATCGCTGTTCAACATCTTGGCGGCGCGACTCGACCTGACCGGTTTGGCGGTGCTCGATCTCTATGCGGGTTCGGGCGCTCTGGGCCTGGAGGCGCTGTCGCGCGGCGCGGCGTCAGCTCTGTTCGTCGAGTCCGACCCGCGCACCGCGGCCGTGTTGGCGCGCAACGTTTCCGCCGTGGGATTGCCCGGTGCTGTGGTGCGCCGCGGCGCGGTCGCCGCGGTCTTGGCGGGCGGCGCGTCCTCGCCGGCGGATCTGGTGCTGGCCGACCCGCCCTACGACGCGGCGACCGCTGATCTGAACGCGGTCCTGGAGTCGCTGGTTGGGCACGGCTGGGTGCGGGACGGGACCGTGGTCGCCGTGGAGCGTGGTGTCACCAGCGCGCCGTTGACCTGGCCGCTCGGCTGGTCGGTGTGGCCGGAGCGGGTTTACGGCGACACTCGTCTGGAGCTGGCCGAACGAGGTTAAGCCCGCTGATAGCGTGGTTGACCATGAGCGGCGCCGTATGCCCCGGGTCCTTCGACCCCGTCACGTTGGGCCACATCGACGTCTTCGAACGCGCCGCGGCTCAGTTCGACGAGGTTGTGGTTGCGATCCTGATCAATCCGGCCAAGAAGGGAATGTTTGAACTCGACGAGCGGATCGCGATGATCGAGGAGTCGACGACGCACCTGCCCAACCTGCGGGTGGCATCCGGCCAGGGATTGGTGGTCGACTTCGTCCGGTCCCAAGGGATGAACGCGATCGTGAAGGGCCTGCGCACCGGCACCGATTTCGAGTACGAGCTGCAGATGGCTCAGATGAACAAGCATGTGGCCGGGGTTGATACGTTCTTCGTCGCGACCGCTCCGCGGTATTCGTTCGTCTCGTCGTCGCTGGCGAAAGAAGTTGCGATGTTGGGTGGCGACGTGACCGAGCTGCTGCCCGGACCCGTGAACCGGCGACTTCGCGACCGGATCGCGCGCCGTTAACCGCTGGCCTGCCAGTAGTTCTCGGAGCGAATCGTGGTTTCGCCAGACCAGCGGTAGGCGGTCAACTTTCCGCCCTTTGCCGCGCTGAAGTCCACACATGCGCTGTATGCCGTCCAGTCCCGCGCGCGTTGCGGAGAACCTTTGCGCCAGTAGTGGCCGTAAAACACCGGCACTTTCTCGGTGTAGACGTAGGAAAGGTCTTGGGTAGAGATCTCGATGTCCGGCAGCGCGGGATAAGGCGTGCCGTCTGCGGCCGTGGAATTCTCTGCGATTTCGGCGATTTGGCGCAACGTGGTGGCGCGGTCGTCCCACCAGCGGATCCTTGCCGCACCGCGCAGGTGATCGTCCTTGTCCCGGAAGGGTGGAAGCTCGCGGGCCGTGAGGCTGATTTCGGGGCCCTTGAGCAACACCTCGACCGCCTCGTAGAGTTCGTGTCCCTCGGTGGAGGCGTCGACGATCTGGCCGACATTGCCGAACCGGTTCGAACCCAAAAGCCGTTCAACTCTTTTCACCGAATCCTGGTGCCAGCAGGCATGTACCACGCGGAGGTGACCGAGATCCAGCCACAGCGGAAGTGTCTTGAACCACTGCACATAGTGAGCCCGCTGGTCGTCGGTGAGCTGATCGAGGAACTGCTGGTGTTGCCTGGTGTTCTTCTCGCTGTGCTCCCGCAGGTGGCGTCCGTCCGGATGCTCGGTGGCATAGCCGATGGCGTTGAATTCGTGATTTCCCATCACAATTCGGGCGCTGCCGCCATCGACCATGCCCTGCACGACTTCCAGGACCTTCAGTTGCTCGCTGCCGCGGTCGACCAGATCGCCGACGAAGATCGCTTGCCGCTCTGGATGCTGGAGGGTGCCGTTGCAGTGCCGGTAGCCGAGCTCGGCCAGCAGCGTCTCCAGAGCGGAAGCGCAACCGTGGATGTCGCCGATGATGTCGTAACCCTGCACGACCCGATCTTCGCACCCCGCCCGGCTAGCTGGGATCGAAGCAGGTGTAGAAGGTCTGCGTGGCGTAGTCGTAGCAGGTGTAGGTGCCGTACTCGGGCTGGTGGCTCGGGGCGGCGTTGGCCGTGCCGGTCGCGGTTCCAAAGGCGGCCAGGCCGATGGCCGAGGCCAGCAGCGACATGGCGGCGAGAGCGCGGATGCGTGTGGTGGACATGGTGACCTCACTTCGTGTGGTGTTCTCCGAGGCGGCGGGATTGCCGTTGCCGCAAGACTGCCGGCGGCTTCTTGACGAAACCTTCTGGGATTCTTGGGGCGTCACGAGCGGTCTGGCGCATCGGCGAGCCATTGAGTTAGGGTCCTGCGCACACGATGACGTTCGACGGGATCGAGGCCTGCCATGTCGGGAACCGTGCTGATCACCGGTGCTTTCGGTTTAGTGGGCACCGAGACTGTCAAACGATTCGCGGCCGACGGCTGGCGGGTGATCGCCACCGCCCATCGCAAGTCCCACACCGGACTACCGACGCACGTGCAAACCCGGTGGACGGACCTGACCGATCCGGCTCGGGTGCGGGCGTTGGTCGCGGAGGTGTCACCGGATGTGATCGTCCACCTGGCGGCGGTGATCCCGCCGTTGGTGTACCGCGACGCCGCTTTCGCGCGGAAGCTGAATGTCGGAGCCACTGCCGCTTTGGTGGATGCCGCCGCGAATCAACCGACCCCCCCACGCTTTCTGCATGCGTCCAGCACCGCGGTGTACGGCTCCCGCAACCCGTATCGGCATCCCGAGCTGGTCAATCTGGACACTCCAGCTCGGCCGTGCGAACTGTACGGGGGACACAAACTCGAAGCCGAGCAACTCGTGCGCTCGTCGCATCTGGACTGGGTGGTGTTGCGGCTGGGCGGCGTGCTGAGCGTCGACCCGCGGGCCATGCCGATCACACGCGACATCATGTACTTCAGCAGTGCGCTGCCATCGGACGGTCGGGTCCATACCATCGATACCCGTGATGTGGCAGTGGCTTTCGCGGCAGCGGTGCACCAAGATGTCAGCGGCATGGTCCTGCTGATCGGCGGCGACGAGTCGCACCTGCTACGACAGGGCGACATAGCGTCGGCCATGGCGGGGGCCCAGGGAATGGTCGGCCTGTTTCCGTCGGGACGGCCGGGCGACCCCAACAGCGAAGACGGCTGGTACCCCAACGGGGAGTGGATGGAGGTGGACGCGGCCCAGCGGCTGCTGCAGTTTCAACACCATTCGTGGCCCGACATGCTGGGCGAGATGCGCGCGCAGGCCGGCTGGAAGCGTTATCCGAGAAGGTTCGTCGTCCCGCTGGCACGCCAGTTCGTCAAACGGGAAGCGGCGTACCGGAAATCACCCGGGCAGTATGCCGACGTGTGGTCAGCTCTGGGCGCCCGATTCGGCAGCACCGCGGTGGACATCGCCACGGCCGAGTAGCTGATCAGAAGACGATGGTCTGGTTGTCGTGCACGATGACGCGGTCCTGGCAGTGCCAGAGCACTGCGCGGGACAGTACGGCGCGCTCGACGTCGGCACCGACACGCACCAGATCGTCGACGGTGTCGGTGTGGCTGACGCGTACCACGTCCTGTTCGATGATCGGTCCCTCGTCGAGGATTTCGGTGACGTAGTGCGCGGTGGCACCGACCAGCTTGACGCCCCGCTCGCGAGCCCGCTTGTACGGCGCCGCACCGATGAAGGCCGGCAGGAACGAATGGTGGATGTTGATCAGCGGACAGCCGACGGCTGCCAGGAACTCCGGTGTGAGAATCTGCATGTAGCGGGCCAGCACCACCAGGTCGACATTGCCGCTGAGCAATTGGAGTTGGCGTTGCTCGGCCTCGGCGCGCGTGTCCCGGGTGGCGGGAATGTGGATGAACGGCACGCCGAAGGGACGCACCCGCTCAGCCAGGTCGGGGTGGTTGGCGATCACCATGGCGACTGACATCTGCAGTTCACCACGCCGGTTGCGCCACAACAGATCTAGCAGGCAGTGATCGTCCTTGGATGCCATGATCGCCACCCGTTTGGGCCGCGCGGCCTCGGTGAACCGGTAGTCGATTCCGAACTCGCCGGCTACCGTGTCGGCGAACTCGCGTTCCAATCCGTCGATCGCGGCGGTCAACCCCGGCAGGTGAAAGATGGCGCGCTGCAGGAATGTTCCATTCTCGGGCGCCGTCGAATGCTGATCCAGCGAGATGATGTTGGCCCCGGCCTGGGTGAGGAACGTGCTCACCGCGGCGATGATTCCCCGGCGGTCGTTGCAGCGAAGCAATAACCGTCCGATGTCGGCGGGCTCGTTCGGTGTTGACACCCAGGTCCCTTTCGCCTCGATTTCCGCAGGCCAGGATACCGCCGCCCAGAGGTAGGCGTGTCGGCAGCTATGGTTCGTCTTCGTCGTCGGGTGCGAACAGTTTCTCCGGGTGGTGGAAGGTGTTGATGCGGGGTTGGCCGTGGTCGAGATGGGCTGGCGGTAGCCATTCGGTGTCGCCGTGGGCGTTTTTGCGGGTGGTCCAGCCTTTTTCGGCGAGGCGGTTATCGCATCCGCAGGCAAGGGTGAGGTCGTGGATGTCGGTGCAGTGGGTGGTGGTCCAGCCGGTGATGTGGTGGGCCTGGCAGTGGTAGGCCGGCGCGTCGCAGCCCGGCCTGGTGCAGCCACCTTCTTTGGCCAGCAACATCATTCGCTGTGCGAGGTTGGCGAAGCGCTTGGTGTGGAACAGGGCCAGCGGCTTGGCGTGGTCGAAGATCGCTAAGTAGTGGTGGGCCTCGGCGGCCCAGCGGATCAGCTGGGACATCGGCACCCGGGTGCCGCCGCCGGTGCGGGCGCGGCCGGCGCCGGCTTCGAGGTCTTGCAGGGTGGTGGTGACGATGACGCTGACAGGTAGGCCGTTGTGGGTGCCCAGGGTGCCGGAGGCCAGCAGGCTCTGCAGCCCGGTGACCATGGCGTCGTGCTGGCGTTGGGGTTGGCTGCGGGTGTCGGGCTCGGCGGCTTGATCGTCGGGCTCGGTGGCGCCGGGGGCGGCCAGCTTGGCCCACGCCGCTTCGATCAGGGCCCGTAGCTCGGGGGTGATCAGGCCGTTGATGCGTGACATGCCGTCGTATTCCTGCTTGCCCAGGACCAGGCCGCGTTTGCGGGCGCGCTCCTCTTCGGTGTAGTCGCCGTCGGGGTGCAGCAGGGCCATGAGTTCGTGGGCGTATTTGGCGACCTGGTCGGGGCGGAAGTCACACGCCTTGCCGGCCAGGTCTTTTTCGGCGGCTTCGCGGGTGCCCGGGTCCACCTCGGCGGGCAGGTGGGCCAGGAAGCCGCGGATCACCTTCACATGCGCGTCGCCGATCCGGCCCTGGCGTTGGGCGGCGGCGGTTGCGGTCAAGGTCGGCGGCAACGGTTCCCCGGTCAATGCCCGTCGCTGGCCCAGGTCGTCGGCTTCGGCGATGCGCCGGTGGGCGTCGGCTTTGGTGATCCGTAGCCGGTCGGCCAGCGCCGCCGGGAGTTTGCCGCCGAGTTCTTCTTCGGTAGCTTGGGCGGCCAGCGCGTTGATCAGCGCGTGCCGCGGCACCCGCAACCGGCGCTCGACGGTCTCCAGCCGTTCCAGCGCCCGCATCCACTCCCGAGTGGTGAACGCCTCAAAGCTCAACGCGCACAACCGCTCCGCGACAGCATCGAGGGCGTCGAAGACCTCCACGATCTCTTCACGCGTGCTCGCTGCCATACCCGAATTCTACGAAGCACCACCGACAAATTCGGATCGCCGCCAAAGCCGAACCTGTTGATAATCAACGTGTTAGCGCGCTTCGCGGCCCCGTGCCGGCCGACCCGGCCAATCACCGGCTGACGTCAGTGGCACGCCGCCCCATGCCCACCGTGCTCGTGCTCGGCATCCGGCGAACCGCCCATCATCCGCAGCATGGGCATCCCGCCCGAGGTGAAGAACCGGGCGACGAGTGCCGCGGCGATCAGCAGGAAGAGGATGTTCAACCACGTGGTGTAGTTCCAGGAAATTCCTGCCGACATCACCATCGCGTTGCGCTGACTGGGAATGAGACCGGCCGTGCCGAACAATAATTCGACCAGGTACCCGGCCGCGACCATGGCGGCGTAGAAGGTGGCGAGCAACGTGAGCATCATCCTGGTGCCGTAGTACTTGCGGTAGATGTTCAGGATCGGCAGGATCAGCAGATCGGCGAAGATGAACGCGATCACCCCGCCGAAGCTGATGCCGCCGTTCCACAACACCGCGGCGAGTGGGACGTTGCCGATCGAGCAGACGAACGACACGATCGCCACAAGGGGCCCCACGATCGGTCCCCACACCACCGACCAGGTGGGGTGATCGGTCAAGAAGAACTCCTGCCAGAAGGTTTCGGGGACCCAGGCCGCGATCGCGCCGGCGATGAACAGGCCGATGACGAGGTCGCGCAGGATTGCCAGCCACTCCATGACGAACACGTGCGAGACCGAAGTCAGGCCCGGCCCGGAGAACAGCCGCTGCCAGAACGAGCCCTCGCCCTGAACCGACATGTCCATGGCCGCATGGCCTTCCATCGAGCCGGCCACACCCTTTTCGGCCTGCTCACGGGCGGCGTCGAGCAACCGCTGACGCACGAACAGCCGGAACAGCAGGGCCAGAACGATGATCATCAACGGTCCGCCGACGAACTCAGCCGCAGTGAACTGCCAACCCATCAGCAGGGCCAGAATGATGCCCAGCTCCACCACGAGATTGGTCGAACCGATCTCGAAGGCCATCGCGGCCGTGAAGTTGGCGCCCTTGCGGAACAGCGACCTGGCCAGCGCTACCGCGGCGTACGAGCACGAGGACGACGCCGCGCCGAGCCCGGCCGCTACGGCCAGGGTTCGCGGCCGGTCGTCGCCGAGCAGCCCCACTATCGTCGAGCGCCGCACCACCGCCTGCACGACCGCGGACAGGGCGAAGCCCAAGATCAGTGCCCACAGAATCTCCCAGGTCATCGAGCCGGTGAGTGCCAACGCGTGTCCGAGGGCACCTAGCGCTTTGTCTGCCATGAACATCTCCGATCGCTCTTGAGTGGCCTCAACATATACCCCATGGGGGTATATGTCAACAGTGTGTCGTGAGGCTAAAAGCGCAGATCAACACGCGATAAAGGCGGCAGGAGGGGCAATGGAACGGCAGCTTGGGGGGTCCGGCTCCGCCGGGGCCATTAAGCTTGGCGGTTCGTGCGCCGGGAGCGGGGCTCCCGATACCAGTCGGCTTGAGACGAGGAAACGATGAAATCCACCACACGGGTGCGTGCGGCGACGGCTGCGCTGCTGGCGTTCACCGCCTCGTTGCTACTTGGGGTATCCGGGTGCGCCTCTGCTCCAAAGGAATCCGAGAATCCTCCGGCCACGGGTACGACGGCCGATTCGCCCCTGATGGCCGAGATTCGCCAGTCGGTGGACGCCACCAAGCCATTGAGCAGCGCGCACCTGTCCGTTCGGACCAACGGTCAGGTCGACAGCATGCTCGGCATCACCAACGCCGACGTCGATGTTCGGGCCAACCCGCTCACCGCCAAGGGCTCGTGCACCTACAACGGTCAGGCTGACGTCCCGTTCCGGATCAAGAACGACACCATCTCGGTGAAACTGTTCGACGACTGGACCAACCTCGGCTCGGTGTCCGACCTGTCCGCCACCCGCTTGCTCGATCCCGCCAACGGCGTGGCGAAACTGCTCTCCGGTGTCAACAACCTGCAGTCGCAGGGCACCGAGGTGATCGACGGGGTGAACACCAACAAGATCACCGGAACCCTGCCGACCGACACGGTCAAGATCATTGATCCGGGTGCCCGGCAGTCCCGGCCGGCAACCGTGTGGATCGCTCAGGACGGATCACACCGCCTGGTGCGAGCCAGCGTTGACCTGGGATCCGGCTCCGTTCAGGTCACGTTGTCCAAGTGGAACGAACCGGTGAACGTCGACTAGTTGTGCAATCGCCGTCAGCACCGCCAGACCCACCAGTACGGCAGTCCCGATCTGAGCCAACGCGACCGACGAACCGAACAGCATCAGACCGGCGCCGAACGCTCCGCCGGCGGCTACCAGCGGCGCGGTGCCGCGTCCAATCGCCAACATCGGAACGCCGCAGGCCGCGATAACGGCGAACGATGCCGCGACGGCCTGGGCGTCCACCGAACCGTGCCACAGGTATCGCCCCACCCCGGCGGTGACGCCCAGCCCCGCCAGATAGCCGCCCAGCAGGCCTAGCCCGATCGACAGGCCGGCGAGCGTGCCACGCCGCATACCGATCAGCGCCGCCACCGCGAGCACCGTCATCGCGAGCAGGATCGCATCGTGCTTGAGCGCGGACCGGGCGTCTCCGGCCAACTGCGCGCCGCCGCTCACGCTGATCTCGCTGTCGACCAGGCTGCCGTACTTGCTCACGTTGCCGACGGCGGTGTTGATCTGCTCCACGCGCGACGCCGCGGCCAGATCCAGGCGGGTCTCGTCGGAGTACACCAGCAGCCGGGCCGCGGTTCCGTCGGGCGAGAACATGGTCTGACGTACGTGCTGGTACGACGGGTCGGCCAGCGCCTTGCGGGGCAGGTAGAAGCCGCCCTCGCCGGTGTCGGCGAAGTCGATGCTGAGGTTCTTCAAGAATGCGGACAGCTGGACGACCTGCGGGATCGTACTCTCGATGGTCGTCTGCAAGGACGGCACGAACGAGCGCAGTTGATCGAGCGCCGACCGCATCTCGGCCACCGCGCTCGGCGTCCCGGCCAGGGCGCTGGTGGTGCGGGCCGATCCGGCGGCCAGGCGTGTCGCGCCGTCGGAAAGCGCCGTGACGTCGGCGATCACCCGGTCGAACGGGTCGATCGCCTTGCGCGCGGCCGAACACAGCACATCGGCGGCACAGTCCGGGACACCGCCCATCCAGCCGCGCACCGGGTCCAGATAACCGGACACCTCGGCGGCGGTGTCCTTGATGTTCCGCGTGCCGGCCACCACCGTGTTGATGGCCTGCTGGAGCTGGGATAGTCCGCCGACGCCGGCGCGCACGCTCGCTTCGAGTTCGTTGACGGAGCCCGATACCTGGTCGAGCACCGAACCCAACGTCTTGATCGCGGTCACCTGCGGCACGAACGTCGCAGCCTGCCGGTCCAATTGATCGCTGAGCCTGCCGGCTGCCGAACTCAGCGAGGCGTCCGTCCACGGCACACCGCCCGGCCAGGCCGCCGACTGCACCTTGCGGACGCCGGGTATCTCCATCAGCCGGCGGCTCGCGGCGTCGATCGCGATGAGCCCGGCCGGATCGCGCAGGTCATGGGTGGACTTGACCAGGACGACTTCGGGCAGGCGATTGACCGGTGTGAAATGCGCGTTGCCGGACCGGGCCCCAGCGTCACCGACCGCCACGTGCATTCCGAGGACGGGCAGCGCGCAGATGGCCGATACCAGTACGACGGCGACGGCGGGACTTCGAACCGCCCCGCGCAGCGACTCCGGGAGCGCCCACCGGGCGCCGGGCCGCGCCGACGCCACGGGCAACGCGGAAAGGAGCGTCACCGACGCGCCGAGTGCCACAACCACACCCAGCGCGGCCAGCCCGACGGCATGGACCGCCGGGGTGCGGGCCAGCAGCAGCGGGCCGGTGAGAGCCAGCACAGCCGCGCCCGGCAGCGCCAACGACGGCAGCTTCGCGCGGTAGCCGCGCCGGTCCCGCGCAGTGACCAGTAGCGCCGATGCGGCGATCACGCCGATCGCCAGCACCGCCGCCAACGTCCAGCAGAACAGCCCGAACAGCGGGGCCAGCGGCCACGCCGCCGCGAGGGACAGCCCGGCGGTCAACGCCACGGTCCCGACCGCCGACAATCCCAGCCGCAGCAGAAACAGGGCGGCGATCACAGCCGCCGCGGTCACGATCGCCGCCGCCTGCCACGGCTCCACGCGCAGGGGAGTGCCGCGAAGAGGCGCCGGGACGGTGATGCGGGCGTGCAGTCCCGCGCTCGGCGGGAGCTTGCTCACCACGGATCGCGCCGCCTCCAGCGATGCTGCGGCCCCGGCGGTGCCGGCCTGTCCCCGTAACCAGATCACCGCGGTGCCGGATCGCCCGTCGGGGCTGGTTCCCAACGGTGCCATCAGCGGGTCCGACCACCAGTCCAGGACGGACCCCACGTGCGCGGTGTCCGCGCGCAGGGCGCGGACGGCATCGTCGTAGTACTGCCGGTCGGCGTCGCCCAACGGGTCACGGCCGTCCAACACCAGGTAGGCGATCGCATCGGTGCCGGTACCGGGGAAGGCTTGGGCGATGCGGTTGCCGGCGGCGCCGCTCGAGGCGCCCCGGGCCGGCACGTCCCCGCGCGGCTGTGTGGGGGCGAGGCTGAGGATCACGTTCACGGCCACCGCCGCTGCGACCCAGGCCAGCACGACAAGGAGCGTGGTGAGCCGTGCCGGCTTTCGACCACCGTCGGCTGACGTCGACACGGTGATGTTAAGCGTCCAAGCGGGCGAACTTGTCCTGCCGATACTGCTCGACACAGGCCGCCCGTCTGACCTTGCCGCTGGTGGTGATCGGAATCGAGCCCGGCGGCACCAGCACCAGATCCGCCGCGCTCAGACCGTGCGAATGCGACAGAGCCGAGTTGACTTCACGCTTGACCTCGCCGAGGCGGTCCGTCAACTCCTGATCCGACTCGCCGCGCTGTCGCAGTTCGATGATGGCGACCAGTTTCTCGGTGCTGCGATCACCGGGAACGGCGATGGCCGCGCACCGGCCGCGGGTGATCTCCTGGATCGTCGCCTCGATGTCGTCCGGCGAGTGGTTGCGTCCGTACACGATCAACAGGTCCTTGATCCGGGCGATGATGAACATCTTGCCCTCCGAAAAGAACCCCGAGTCTCCCGTTCTCAGCCAGGGACTGTCGGGCGTGCCGTCGGCGGGATTGAAGATTTGTGCGCCGAAGGTACTCTCGCTCTCTTCTGGCCTCCGCCAGTAGCCGGTGGCGACGTTGTCGCCGTGCACCCAGATTTCGCCGACCGTCCCCTCCGGGCATTCGGTGCGGGTCTCGGGATCGACGATCCGCACCTCCGGCGCCTCCGGGATGAGGTAGCTGACCAGCGGTGTGCCGCTGCCGGCGGGACACCGGACCGCCTGTCCGCCGGCCAGTTTCTCCGAGTCGAAGTTCACCAATTCCGGCGGTTCGCTCGGGCTGCCCGTCGCGACGAACACCGTCGCTTCCGCAAGCCCGTAGGACGGTCGCACCACCTGGTGCCGAAGATTGAAGCGCGCGAAGCGATCTGTGAACCGTCTGAGTGCCGCGGGTTGCACCCGTTCGCTGCCGCTGAGGATGGTGTGCACGCCGCCGAGGTCGTGTCCCGCCATGTCCTCGTCGGAGACCTTGCGGGCCGCCAGTTCGTAGGCGAAGTTCGGTGCGGCCGAGAACGACCGAGAGTTGTTGGCCAGCATGTGCATCCACCGCGCCGGCCGTTGCAGGAAGGCCACCGGGCTGGTGATCACCGCGGAGAATCCCGCCAGGATGGGCGTGCAGATTCCGCCGACCAGGCCCATGTCGTGATAGAAGGGCAGCCAGGACACGATGGTGACGTCCGGTGGCGGTACGCCGCCGTCGTCCGCAGCGAAGTAGCCGGCCATCAGCTGTTCGAAATTGATCCGCAGGTTGTCATGGGTGATGACGACGCCGGCCGGCTCGCGGGTCGAGCCGGACGTGTACTGCAGATAGGCGGTGGCCGGATGGTCCGCATCCCCGGCGCCAGATCGGTTGCGAGCGTCCAGGTTCAGCCGATCGATCTCGACGATCGCCGGGGCGGGGGAGGCGCCGTCCTGCGCGGAGACACGCCTAGCGACGTCGTCGATGACCGGGGAAGTGGTGAGGACGGCGATGGGCGAGGCGTCGCGCAGCACCGAATCGACACGTTCATCGCTGGCACCGCCCTGTGGCACCGACAGGGGAACGGCGATACGCCCGGCCTGCATCGCGCCGAGAAACGCGACGATGTAGTCCAGCCCCTGGGGAGCCAAGATCACCGCGCGATCCCCCGGCGAACCGAAACGAGTCAGCTCCTGCGCAACGTTGAGGGTGCGGCGATACAGCTGTGACCAGGTCAGTGTGGTGGTTACGCCGTCCCGGTCCCGCTCGAAATCGATATATGTGAACGCCGGGTCATTCGGCTGGATCTGGGCCCATGTGCGCAGCACAGCGGGGAGGGAACGCACACTCATAGGCATGACGGTACCGGCGCGCCGCATGTGCAGGCGCCGAATCCGGCCGATGGCCAGGGGCGCGGAGGTGCACCGGCCGGGCTGAACGCCATCGGTGCCGGTCAGTACCCGAGATCGGTCCCACCTGGGAATTAGCTGAGTTTGGGCGCCGATGGCCCCGGTGGCGTCTAAGCTCGTCATTCGAGACGGTGTCGAGCTCCCGTCAGCCCCGATTTGGAGGGTGCCAGAACGGCACGGCACTATTCCGTTGCCCGTACCCGACCCGGTGCTGAGTCGGGACGCGCCGGTTGAGTTGAGACGAGGTTGGTAAGGCGATGGAAACACGTGTCACTCCTATTGCGGTCATCGGAATGGGGTGTCGGCTTCCCGGGGGTATCGACTCGCCCGAGAAGCTCTGGGAGTCGTTGCTGCGCGGCGACGACCTGGTCACCGAGATTCCCGCCGACCGCTGGGACGTCGACGCCTACTACGACCCCGAGCCCGGGGTTCCCGGTCGAACGGTCTCGCGGTGGGGCGGTTTTGTCGACGATGTCGCCGGCTTTGACGCCGAATTCTTCGGGATCAGCGAGCGCGAAGCGACCTCGATCGATCCGCAACACCGGCTGCTGCTCGAGACCGCGTGGGAAACGATCGAGCACGCCGGTCTGGACCCGGCCTCGCTGGCCGGATCCGCCACTGCGGTGTACACCGGGCTGACGCACGAGGACTACCTGCTGCTGACCAAGGGGTCCGGCGGCCTGGCCAGCCCCTATGCGGTGACCGGCCTGAACAACAGCGTGGCCTCGGGACGGATCTCCTACGCGCTGGGCCTGCACGGTCCCGCGATGACCTTTGACACCGCGTGTTCATCGGGTCTGATGGCCGTGCATCTGGCGTGCCGGAGCCTGCATGAGGGTGAAAGCGACCTCGCGCTGGCCGGCGGCTGCGCATTGCTGTTGGAGCCCGACGGCAGTGTGGCGACGTCGGCGGTGGGCATGCTCTCGGCCACCGGACGCTGTCATTCCTTCGACGCGGCTGCCGACGGGTTTGTGCGCTCCGAAGGTTGCGCGATGGTGCTGCTCAAGCGCCTGCCCGACGCGTTGCGCGACGGCGACCGCATCCTTGCCGTGGTGCGCGGCACGGCGACCAACCAGGACGGCCGCTCGGAGACGCTCACGATGCCGTCGGAGGACGCGCAGGTCGCCGTGTATCGCAAGGCTCTGGCTGCGGCCGGTGTCGCCGCCGAATCGATCGGTGCCGTGGAGGCGCACGGCACCGGTACGCCGGTCGGCGACCCCATCGAGTACCGGGGCCTGACACGGGTTTACGGCACCGACGGCAGCCGGTGCGCGGTGGGGTCGGCCAAGAGCAACATGGGCCACAGCGAGTCGGCGGCCGGTGCCGTAGGACTGATCAAAGCGATCCTGTCGCTGCAGCACGGCGTGCTGCCGCCGCTGCTGCACTTCACCCGGCTACCCGACGAGCTTGCCGACATCGAAACGGGACTCTTTGTGCCGCAGTCGGTTACGCCGTGGCCCGGCGACGGCGGTGACACCCCCAGGCGGATTGGGGTGTCCTCGTTCGGGATGTCGGGCACCAATGTGCACGCGATCGTCGAACAAGCCCCGGCGCCGCAGGCCAGTTCGGCCGCAGCCGCCGAAGGGCCACTGGTTTTCGCGGTGTCGTCTTCGTCGGCCGACGGCTTGCGGGCCAGTGCGCGGCGACTCGCCGAGTGGGTCGAGGCGCAATCGGACTCGGTGTCGCCCGCCGATCTCGGCTACACGCTGGCGCGCCGGCGTGCGCACCGACCGGTGCGCACCCTGGTGGTGGCCGACGGACCGGCGGAGCTTGCGCAGCGGCTGCGCGAGGTGGTCGACGGTGAAGCTCTGTATCAGCCGGCGGTGGCCCACGACGACCGGGGACCGGTGTGGGTGTTCTCCGGGCAGGGTTCGCAGTGGGCCGGGATGGGCGCGGATCTGCTTGCGAGCGAACCGGTTTTCGCCGCCACCATCGCCGAACTGGAGCCGCTGATCCTGGCCGAATCGGGATTCTCGGTCACCGAGGCGATGACCGCGCCGCTGACGGTTGTCGGCATCGACAAGGTGCAGCCGACCATCTTCGCCATCCAGGTGGCCCTGGCCGCCACCATGGACCGGGCCTACGGCGCGCGGCCCGGCGCGGTCGTCGGGCACTCGATGGGTGAGACGGCCGCGGCCGTCGTCGCCGGCGCGCTGTCGCTCAGCGACGGTGCCCGGGTGATCTGCCGCCGCTCGAAGTTGATGGCCGGGATCGCCGGCTCGGGCGCCATGGCATCGGTGGAACTGCCTGCCAAACAAGTCATTTCGGAGCTGATGGCGCGCGGCATCGACGGCGTCGCGGTTGCGGTGATGGCTTCGCCACAGTCCACGGTGATCGGGGGTGCCACCGAGCAGGTGCGCGATCTGGTCGCCCGCTGGGAACAACGGGACGTGATGGCGCGCGAGGTCGCGGTCGACGTCGCATCCCACTCGCCGCAGGTCGATCCCATCCTCGACGAACTGGCCACGGCGCTGGCGGACCTCGAGCCGGTGGAGCCCAAGGTGCCCTACTACTCGGCGACCTTGTTCGACCCGCGCGAACGGCCGCTATGCGACGCCGACTACTGGGTGGACAATCTGCGCAACACCGTGCAGTTCGCCGCGGCGATTCAGGCCGCGCTGGACGACGGCTTCCGCGTTTTCGCCGAGCTGTCGCCACACCCGCTGCTGACCCACGCCGTCGACCAGAACGCCCGCAGCCTCGACATGACCGTCGCCGCGCTGGCCGCGGTCCGGCGGGACCAGCCGCTGCCGCACGGGCTGCGCGGGTTCCTCACCGATCTGCACAGTGCGGGCGCCGCAATCGACTTCTCGGTGCTCTATCCCGCCGGACAGTTGGTGGATGCCCCGCTGCCGGCGTGGACTCATCAGCACTTGTTCATCGACGCCGCCGGTGAGGACAGCAAGGTGCACGGGGCGAGCACCATCACCGTGCACCCGCTGCTCGGGTCGCACGTGCGACTGGCCGAGGAGCCCGAACGCCACGTCTGGCAGACCGACGTCGGCACCGCGTCAATGTCCTGGCTCGACGACCATCAGGTGCACAACGTGGCGGCTCTGCCGGGCGCCGCGTACTGCGAGATGGCCCTGGCCGCCGCGGCGGAAGTCTTCGGCGCGGCACCCGCAACGGAAGCCCGCGACATCGTGTTCGAGCAGATGTTGCTGCTCGACGACCAGACGCCGATCGATGCCGTCGCGTCGGTGCAGGCGCCCGGTGTCGTCGACTTTGTGGTGGAGTCCGCACAGGACGGTGAAACCACCCGGCACGCCACCGCGACGCTGTGCGCCGCCCGAGACGAGTCGGTACCGCCCGCCTACGACGTCGCCGCCCTGCTAGACGCGCATCCGCGCAGTGTCAAGGGATCCGAACTGCGGGAGTCGTTCGTCGAACGCGGTGTCCGGCACGGCCCCGCCTTCAGCGGGCTGTCCGCCGCGCACACCGCGGAGTCCGGCGGCAACACCGTGCTGGCCGAGGTCGCGCTGCCCGCGTCGATCCGTTTCCAGCACGCGGCCTACCTCGTGCACCCGGCGTTGCTGGATGCGTGTTTCCAATCGGTGGCGGCCGGCGTCGACGCCGCGGCCGGCGGAGGCCTGCTGCTGCCGCTGGGGGTGCACACATTGCGTGCCTACGGGCCCCTGCGCAACGCGCGCTACTGCTACACCCGGGTGACGCGGGCGGACGCGACGGGCGGTGAGGCCGACCTCGACGTGCTGGACGAGCACGGCGCGGTGCTGCTGGCGGTGCGCGGGCTGCGCATGGGAACCGGCACCACCGAAAGCGGCGAACGGGATCGGGTGCTGGCCGAGCGGCTGCTGACCTGCGAGTGGCAGCAACGCACGCTGCCCGAGGCGGACGCCGGTGAGGCAGGGTCGTGGCTGCTGGTTGACGCCTCCCTGGCCGGCGAGATGTTGGTCGGCTCGTTGAACGATGCGCTGAAAACCCAAGGGGCAGAATGCTTCAACTTGCAGCTGTGCCCGGGAGCCGAGGTGGAGCCGTTCCGGGCGCAACTGCGCGCCCGTTCTTTCGCCGGTGTGGTGCTGCTGTGTGGCCCGGCCGGAAACGCACCCGATGACGGGGGTCTGGCACAGGGCCGGGAACAGGTGCGTCATCTGGTGCGCCTGGCCCGGGAACTGCCCGAGCTGGAAGGAGAGCTGCCCCGGCTGTTCGTCGTGACCCGGCAGGCCCAGTGGGTGCGTTCGGGTGACGACCTGAATCTGGAGCAGGCCGGGCTGCGCGGTCTGCTGCGGGTGATCGGCAGTGAACACCAACTGTTGCGCACCACGCACATTGATGTCGACGAACACACCCAGGGCGAGCAGCTGGCCGAGCAGCTGCTGAGCGGTTCCGCCGAGGACGAGACCGCCTGGCGCGGTGGCGACTGGTACACCGCGCGGCTGTGCCCGGCGCCGTTGGTGCACAACGACCGCAGGACCGCCGTGATCGACCACGAGACACAGGGCATGCGGCTGCAGGTCCGTACGCCGGGCGACCTGCAGTCGCTCGAACTTGCTGCGTGCGACCGTGTTCCGCCCGGACCGGGACAGATCGAGGTCGCGGTCGCGATGTCCACCATCAACTTCGCCGACGTGCTCATCGCATTCGGTAAGTTCCCCGTCGTCGACGACCGCGAACCGCAGCCCGGCATGGACTTCGTGGGCGTGGTGACCGCGGTCGGGGAGGGCGTCACCGACCACCGGGTCGGTGACCGGGTGGCGGGCTTCTCCGAGGGCGGCTGCTGGCGCACCTACCTGACGTGCAACGCGAACCTGGCGATCGGGCTGCCCGCGGGACTGAGCGACGAGCAGGCGATCGCGTCGGCCACGGCGAACGCCACCGCTTGGTACGGGCTGAACGATCTGGCCGGCATCAAGGCCGGCGACAAGGTGCTGATCCATTCCGCGACCGGTGGCGTGGGGCAGGCGGCGCTGGCGATCGCGCGGCACGCCGGGGCCGAGATCTTCGCCACCGCCGGCAATGAAGCCAAGCGACAGATGTTGCGCGACATGGGTATCGAGCATGTTTACGATTCGCGCAGCGTCGATTTCGCCGAGCAGATCCGGCGCGACACCGACGGCTACGGTGTGGACATCGTGCTGAACTCCCTGACCGGTGCGGCGCAGCGGGCCGGACTGGAGCTGCTCGCCTTCGGCGGACGGTTCGTCGAGATCGGCAAGGCCGACGTGTACGGCAACACCCGGCTCGGGCTGTACCCGTTCCGGCGCGGGTTGACGTTCTACTACCTGGACCTGGCGCTGATGTCGGTGCTGCAGCCGCAGCGGGTCCGGGAACTGCTCGAGACGGTGTTCGCGCTGACGGCGGACGGCGTGCTCGCCGCGCCGCAGACCACGCACTACCCGCTGGCCGAAGCGGCGAATGCGGTGCGGGCGATGAGCAACGCCGAACACACCGGCAAGCTGCTGCTGGACATGCCGCGCACCGGACGGGCCAGCGTGGTGGTGCCGCCGGAGCAGGCTCCGGTGTTCCGCCGCGACGGCGCTTACATCATCACCGGCGGGGTGGGCGGACTGGGCCTGTTCTTCGCCTCGAAGATGGCTGCCAAGGGTTGCGGCCGGCTGGTGCTGACCGCGCGTTCACAGCCCAATCCCAAAGCGCGCCAGATGATCGAGCGGATGCGCAAGGGCGGCACCGATGTGGTGGTGGAGTTGGGGAACATCTCCGAGGCCGACACCGCCGTACGGTTGGTGCAGGCGGCCACCGCCACCGGCCTGCCATTGCGTGGGGTGGTGCACTCGGCGGCGGTGGTGGAGGACGCGACGCTGACCAACATCACCGACGAGATCATCGACCGCGACTGGGCACCAAAGGTTTTCGGGACGTGGAACTTGCACCGGGCGACGGTTGGGCAGCCGCTGGACTGGTTCTGCCTGTTCTCCTCGGGTGCCTCGCTGCTGGGCTCGCCCGGGCAGGGCGCGTATGCCGCGGCCAACAGCTGGCTGGACGCGTTCTCGTATTGGCGCCACGCCCAGGGACTTCCGGTCACCACTATTGCCTGGGGTGCGTGGGCCGAGGTCGGCCGGGCCACCTTCCTTGCCGAAGGTGGCAAGCAGTTGATGATCACGCCAGAGGAAGGCATGTACGCGTTCGAGACGCTGCTGCGTTATGACCGCGCCTACACCGGTTACATCCCGATCATCGGTGCACCCTGGCTGGACGACGTGGTGCGGCGCAGCCCGTTCGGCGAGATGTTCAAGTCGACCGGTCAGAGCAACAGGGGGCCGAGCAAGTTCCGCAGCGAGCTGCTGACTGTGCCGCACGAGGAGTGGCCCGGTCGGCTGCGCCGGCTGATCACCGAACAGGTCGGCGTGATCCTGCGACGGGCCGTGGATGCCGACCGCCCCTTCGTCGAGTACGGCATGGATTCCCTCGGCATGCTCGAGATGCGCACTCACATCGAGACCGAGACCGGAATCCGGTTGAGCCCCAAGGTGATCGCCACCCACAACACGGCACGGGCGTTGGCCGAGCACCTGGCGGGGACCCTGGCGGAAGAGGGCTCCGGCTAGGTTGGTGGCGCGAGCAGACGCAAAAGCCCCCAATTTCGTGCCGAAATGGGGGCTTTTGCGTCTGCTCGCGCACTCACTCCACCGCCCAGCCGTAGTCCGACGGCACGGTGCACAACAGCTCGCGGATGGCTTCGAGTGAGTCCTTGCGCTGCGGCGAGTGTCCGTGGTTCTCGATCACCAGGTGGTCGCCGGACATCCCGCAGCCGTAGAAGTCCAGCGGCACGGTGATCGAGCAATAGAACTGTCCGCGAAAGCCTTCCAATTCGATGTCGGACGGCATCCGCACGTTGGGCAGTGCGCTCACATCGGTGCAGAACACCAGCGGCGGCAGCCCGGCCGGCGTTCCCTCGAAAGCCACGCCGAAGTTGAGCCCGGACTGCTGGACGACGCCGTCGGCGATGTCGGAGCGGAA
This sequence comes from Mycobacterium sp. NGS49, assembly GCF_059812565.1. NCBI lineage: Bacteria > Bacillati > Actinomycetota > Actinomycetes > Mycobacteriales > Mycobacteriaceae > Mycobacterium > Mycobacterium sp. NGS49. The sequence continues at coordinate 181,509 of NZ_JCALCX010000009.1, forward strand.
AGTGGCGCCGATATCGGTCGCCAGGTCCACGATGTCGGTGTCCGGGCCGATCTCGGCCAGGTAGGTGGCCACTCCCACCAGGTTGGTGGCCTCGGTCGGGGCGACTGGCGGGCTCAGGAAATAGCGCAGGTCGACCGGGTAGACGTAGGGGATGGGAACGTGTGGGGTCTCCCGTAGCCGCCACTCGGTCATCAGGATCGCCGCTGCCACCACGGTGTTGACGCTGACCCGGTTCTCCCGCGCGAACTCCACCAGATCCGTTGTCTCCTGCTCGGTGAGCCGGACGCGGGTGACCGGAACCGGTTGCGGGAAACCAGGAGTCGCGACCAGCGTCGGCTTGACCGAGGGTGGCAGGTCGTAGGCGAACATCACCGGCAGGAACCGTTCCACACCCGTCATACCGAGCTTTTTGACACCCCGCTGTTCGAGCACCACCTCCAGCGGCTGCGGCGCGGACTGGGGGTTGACCGGGCCCGGGTCGCCGGTGGTCACCACATCGGTGTAACGGGAGAACAACTCGTCGAAAAGGCCGGCGCCGTGGTGACCGTCGGCGATGCTGTGGTGCAGGAAGATGGTGAGTTCCGAGGTCTTCTCGTGCAGGGTCAGGCGCAGATTCAGCAGTGTCTGGCCCTGATCCAGGGTCACCTGCGCGGTGCCGAGCACGCCTTCGGGGCCGTCCTCCACCACGATCCCCGGATGCAGCATGTCGTCGGATACCAGGTTCCAGCCGCCGTCGGGGCTCTTCTCGAGGTGGCTGGCCAGGATCGGGTGCGCATCGACGAGTGCGTCGAACGCGTCGGACAGCGCGTCGGCGTCGACACGGCCGCGCAGCTGCACGGTGACGGCGGTGAAGACCTCGTACTGGGCGAATACTTCCTCGCTGCGGGACAGCTTTCGGATCACCGATCCGGGAAACACGTTAAGAATCCAGCCTTTCCATCAGTGCGTGCTGGCTCGTTTGTATCCGATGGCCATCGGGACGGCGCAGGCGGCGGCTATCCCGGCGCTCCACAGCAGTGTCGTGATCATCGGTGCCAGCACCGGGCCGCCGGCCGAGAGCCCGCGCATGGCCGCGATCGCGTAGCTCACCGGTTGGTGTTCGACGATCGGCTGAATCCACTTTGGGTACTGGTTGAGTGGCAGCAACCCGGTGGAGAAGAAGATCAGCAGCAGCTGCCACAGCTCAACCGCTTCCACCACCAGGGTTTTCGACGTGAACAACGCGATGGTGGTGGTGAGAGCGGCGAACGCCATTCCGAAGATCACCGGGACGCCCAGCCACATCACGGTGGCCAGCGCGCCGCCCCGGAAACGGAAACCCAGCGCCACGCCGGCGCCGAGCATCACACCGGTGGTGACCAGGATCCGGATCGCCTCGGCGATGATGCGCGCCAGCGGGCCCGAAGCCCGGTGCACCGGCATCACCCACAGCCGGGTCAGCAGCCCGCTCTGCTGTTCGCGCATCAGGTCGATCGCGACGAACGCCGAACCGCTCACCGCCCCTCCCAGCGCAAGGAGCGGCACGATGCTGTAGAGCGCGCTGTCGTGCGTCATGGCATAGATCAAATTGCCCAGCACGATGTAGAGCACCAGCATGAAGGCCACCGGCAACACCAGTGCCTCCATGACCGTGACCAGGTCGCGTCCCCACCGGTTGAGGATGCGTTGGGTCTGCACCAGCGTCTGGGAGACCAGCAGCCGTAGCGAGCTTTCCGGCGCCCGGGCCGTTGCGGCCGCGGTCACGGGCGCCGCGACAAGACGACGACGGACACCGGCACCAGGAACAGCGCGAAACCGGCGAGCCACAACAGCGGTGGCGTCATGACCGACCACGTCACCGGCACCGGCGACTTGACGGTATCGCCGGCCAGTGCGCGCAGCGCGATCACCAGCTGCGAAATCGGCTGATTGCGGACGACCGGCTGTATCCAGTGCGGGAACATCTTGAGGGGCTGCAAACCGACCGACAGCAGCCCGAAGATCAGGATCGGCATGGTCAGCAGCGGCAGCATGGCATCGGGGTTGCGGGTGGCGGTGCCGATCAGGTCGGCGCCGAACGACAACAGCACCCCGATGACGATGGCCAGCACGCAGAATCCCGCGATGTACAGCGCCCCTCGGTGAAACCGGAATCCGATCACGTGGGCGGCGATCAGCGAGACGGTCAATCCGACACAGCAGCGGTACACGCTGGCCGAGACGCGGGCCAGCACCGGTGTCAACGGTGCGATCGGCATCGACCGAAACCGCCGGTTGACGCCGTGCAGCGAATCGGTCGCCGCCCGAAACGCCGACGAGATGGCCGCAAAAGCGATGGCCTGCAAGGTGATCAGCGGTGTGATGTACTGCCCCAGGTTGCTCGCGATGCCACTGCCGGCCCCGCCTACATAGTGATTCCACGGGATGGAGAACGGGATGTAGAAGCCCACCGCGAAGGCGAGCGAGGCGCCGATCGCGGTGATCAGTTCGCCGTTGCGCAGTGTCGGTGCGATGAAGCGCACGGTGAGCACCCACCACTGTTGCAGCATCGACTGCTGCAACCTACCCGTCGCGGCCGCGGCGGGGGCGCTCACCGCACCGCCTCGGCGGTGAGGTGACTCAGCCCCCGCGACTCGCTGGGATCGGCGGTCATGGAAAGGAATACGTCGTCGAGCGACGGCCGGCGCAGCGCGATGTCGGCCGGTTCGAGGTGGGCGGCGTTGAGCAACCGCACCGCCTCGATCAGCGTGCCGGTGCCGTCCGGTGCCGGCATGGTGATCCGGTCGGACTCGAGAGTCAGCATGGTCCGTTGATGTTCGGGTAGCAGCGGCCCGAGCGCGGCGACCATTGCCGGCAGGTCTTTGATGTTGCGCGGCACGACTTCGCAGAATGTGCCGCCGGCGCGGTGCTTGAGCTCGTTTGCGGTGCCCTCGGCGATGATGGTGCCCCGATCGATCAGGATGATGCGGTCGCTGAGGGCATCCGCCTCCTCCAGGTACTGGGTGGTCAGCAGCGTGGCGATGCCGAGCCTCTTGAAGTTGGTCACCAAGTCCCAGATGGCTTGCCGGCTGCGGGGATCCAGTCCGGTAGTCGGTTCATCCAGGAACGCCACCAGGGGCTGGACCACCAGACCGCAGGCGATGTCGATGCGGCGACGCATGCCCCCCGAATAGGTGCTCACCCGACGTTTGGCGGCGTCCACCAGATCGAACTGTACGAGCAGTTCCGCCGCGCGGGCGCGTGCGGTGGACTTGGAGAGCCCATACAGACGGCCGAACATCACCAGATTCTGCTCGCCGGAGAGCATGTCGTCGATGGCGACCTGCTGCCCGGTGAGCATGATGGACCGCCGCACGCCGGCCGGGTCGGAGACGACGTCGTGACCGGCCACGCTCGCCGAACCCTTGGTCGGCTCAGTCAGCGTCGACAGAATGTCCACCATGGTGGTCTTGCCGGCTCCGTTGGGGCCGAGCAGACCGATCACTTCGCCCCGGCCGACCTCGAAACTGACGTCGTCGAGCGCCACGACCTGTCCGGACCGGGTGCCGAACGTCTTTCCGACCCCGTTGACGACCACCGCTGCATCACTTGGCATCCGAGTCTCCTCAGTCCAGGCTCGACAGGTCCACCAGGGCACCCGCTTCGGCGACGCCCTCGATCTCGCTCTCCAGCTGCTCGGCGGCGATCCCTTCCTGGATCAGCTCGCTCAGCGCCTGCGGGAAGGTCCGTGACAGCGCCTGCACCGTTTCGCCGGAGATCCTGCGGGTGTCGTACCACCAATCGACGTGTGTCGAGCCCGCGAACCGGTACACGCGCACCTCGAGGGCATGGCCCAGGCCCGGTATGGTTTCGCGCACCGGCATGGTGACGTCGGAATCGAACTGCACCGGGGCGTCGATGGGCGGGAGTTCGGGAATCGTACCGGCATAACGGAAGTGGATGTCGGGTGTGCGCTGGGCGCCGAAGGCGCGCCCGGTCGGCGCGTAGAGGTAGCGCAGCAGCCCGTAGCCGATTCCGTAGTGCGGAACCGATTTCAGGGTGTGGTGCACCGCGTCCAGTTGTTCGATCACCGTGGAGCCCTCACCGGTGGCGCAGGCCAGCGGCACCGGGTAGTAGGTCGTGCACCAACCGGCGGTACGACGCAGGTCGACGTCCGGTCGCAGCACCGAGCGTCCCTCGCCCTCCAGTTCGACGGCGACCACACCGTCGCCGACCGTCTGGGCGATGGCGCGGCCCAGCGCGGTGAGCAGGATCTCGGAGATGGAGCGCCGGAACCTGCGGCGCGCGTCGTCCAGTTCGGAGGTCCGCCCGGCATCGAGGGTGCAGGACACCCTGGCCAGGTCGGCCGCGGTCGGCGGCGCGGTTTCGGATTCCGACAACCAGCGGGTTACCTTGGCCGCGTTGTCCATCCAGAAGGACCTGGTCTCCAGCGCCGCCGGATGCGTTGCCAGCGCGGCCGTGCGCTGCGACCACTCCCGCCAGCCGGTCACGGGCTGCTCGAGCGTGATGTCGCCGCCGGCCAGATGCTGTCCGAAAGCGATGACGATGTCGCTGCCCAGGATCTGGTGTGAGGCCGTGTCGGCCACCATCGCATGAATCCCGAGCCCCAGATAGTTCGGGCCGCCGGAGGAGGTGGTGATATGCACGGCGGTCAGCGGTGCGGTGGAATCGCCCTGCTCGGCAATCACTTCGGCGAGCACCGACGCCGGCTCACTCCCGTCGGGCAGGGCACGGGTCACCAAAGCCGTGAACTCCGCGGGTGGGCCGACGTGCTGTTCCCACACGCCCCCATTGTCGACCAGTTGCAGCCGCAACGCGTCGTGATGGCTGGAGACCGCCGTCAGCACCGTCCGGATGTCGTCCGGACTCACCTTCGGGTCCAATCGCAGGATCAGCGGCACCCGCCAGCGGCCGCCGTCTTGCAGTCCGTGCTCGAGGAAGTACGCCGTGTTCGGCAGGATCGCCGGATCCGCTTCCGGCTCGGGTGGTTTGGCCAGACCGCTGGCCGCGAACGCGGCGTCCACCGCGGCGGTGAGCGATGCCAGGGTGGGGTGCTCGTAGAGATCCTGCGGGGTGATGCTCAACCCCTCGTTGGAGGCGGTCATCGCGATGCTGATCGCCATCAGCGAATCGCCGCCCAGGTCGAAGAAATTGGCGTTGGGGTCGATCGAGGGGACCCCGAGGCACTGCTGCCAGACACGTTGCAGCGTGATGCCGGTCTGCGACGGCCCGGTCACATCGGCGGCGGGTTCGACGTGGTCACCCAGCGACGCGCCACTGTCGGGTGCCGCCGCAGCGGACTCCCAGACGGTCGTCCTGGGTTCGATCCAATGCCGTTGGCGTTCAAAAGGATAGCCCGGCAGGGACACGATGTGGGGTGACACCGAATGCCGCGGCGACCAGTCCACATCGACTCCGGCCGACCAGAGTTCGCCCAGGGCGCGCAGGAAGGTCTCGCGGTCGTCGGCCTGCTGGATGGGGTGGCGCATGAGCCGGACGGAGCGGTTGCCGCTCGACCACCTCGGGTGCCGGATCGCCGAACCGGTCAGGCTGCCGCCCGGCCCGACCTCGACCAGGATGCGATTGGGTTCGGACAGCACCGCGTCGAGTTCGTCGGCGAACCGGATGGTGGAACTGATCTGGCGGGTCCAGGTGTCGGGGTCGGTGGCCTGCTCGTCGGTCAGCCAGGTTCCGGTGAGGTTGCTCAGCAGCCGGGTGTCGGGAGTCTTCAGCTGCTGGCGGGACAGGAATTCGCTGAATTCGCCCAGCATGCCGTCCATCTGGCCGGTGTGGAAGGCGTGGGTGGCGCGCACCCGCCGTACCGGGATGCCCCGCTCGCCCAGCCGCTGGGTGAAGGCGCGGATGGCCTCCTTGGGACCGGCGACCACACAGTTGCCGGGGTCGTTGACCGCAGACACCTCCGCCCCCGGCACCAGGTGCTGTGCCAGCTCGGCGGGGCTGAGTGCCACGGCGACCATCGCCCCGGGTGGGGACTCGTGCATCAGCCGGGCCCGCAGCGACACCGTCTTGATGGCGGTCTGCAGGTCGAAGACCCCGGCCAGCGTGGCCGCGATGTATTCACCCGTGCTGTAACCGATGTAGGAGCCGGCGCGCACCCCGTAGCTGTCGACCAGCTTCGCCAGCGCATATTCGACGGTGAACAGCGCGGGCTGGGATCGGTCGATGCGCTCCAAGTCGGCGGCGGATCCACTGAATATGGCCTCGTGCAGGTCCAGGCCAATCTCCGCCTGGAAGGCCGTGGCGCACGCGTCGAAGTGCTCGGCGAACACGGGCTCGGTGTCGTACAGACCCTTGGCCATGCCGGGATGCTGAGCGCCCTGGCCGGGGAACAGGAAGACGACCTGCTCGGCGGTTGCCGTCTGACCCGCGGACTCACCGACGAAGACGTTGTCGTGCTCGGTGGCGCGCAGCAGTGTGATCGCCTGTGCCCGGTCGGCGGCGACGGCGGCCATGGTGACGTGGTGTCTGCGCCGGCCGGCCAGCGTGTGGGCGACATCGGCCAGGCCGGGGGCGTTCGGGCGCTCCAGCGCGGTGGCCAGGGCGGTACGCGCCTCGCCCAGGGCGTCTGCGGTACGCGCCGAGACCAGCAGCACCTGCGGGCCCTCGGGCTCGGCCTGCGTCACGACCTCGGGGGCCTCTTCCACCACGAGGTGGGCATTGGTGCCGCCGATACCGAACGAGCTCACCCCGGCCCGCCGCGTTCCGTCGGATTCCCATGCACCGTAACGGCTTTGCACCGTGAACGGCGTCTCGTCGAGATGCAGCTCCGGGTTGGGGCTGGTGTAGTGCAGGGTGGCGGGGATCGCCTTGTTCTTCAGGCACAGGATGGTCTTGATGAGGGCGGCGATTCCGGCGGCCACCTCAAGGTGACCGATGTTGGACTTGACCGAGCCGATCACGCACGGCGCGGATCGCGGTTCCGCGGCTGCTTCGAACGCCGTTCGCAGGCCCTGGATTTCGATGGGGTCGCCCAACGGTGTTCCGGTGCCGTGGGTTTCGACGTAGCCGATGGTCGAGGCGTCGACGTCGGACACCGCATGGGCCTCGGCGATGCAGTCGGCCTGGGCCGACGCGCTGGGCGCCGCGAAGCCCATCTTCGCCGAGCCGTCGTTGTTGATCGCCGAGCCGCGGATGACGGCGTGGATCCGGTCTCCGTCGTCCAGGGCGGTCTGCAGCGGCTTGAGCACCACCAGCCCGACACCGCTGCCGAAGACGGTGCCGTCCGCGCGGACGTCGAACGGGCGGCAGTGCCCGACCGCCGAAAGCATTTGGCCCGGCGAATGCCAGTACCCGACATGGTGTGGGACGCAGAGGGATACGCCGCCGGCCAGTGCCATGTCGCACTCGCCGGAGAGCAGGCTCATGCAGGCCAGGTGCACCGCCACCAGCGATGACGAGCACGCCGTCTGCACCGCCATGCTCGGGCCGCGCAGGTTGAACTGGTGCGAGATCCGGGTGGCCAGGAAGTCCTTGTCGTTCTGCAGGAACATGCTGAGCTGATCCCAGTTCAGGCCCTCGGCCAGCACGGCGTTGGGATCCTGATGCGACAGCAGGTTGTGCAGCAGATAGCCACTGGGCGAGCTGGTCCCGTACACGCCGATGGAGCCGTCATACCGGGCCGGATCGACGCCGGCGTCTTCCAGCGCATGCCAGGCGCACTGCAGGAACAACCGGTGCTGCGGGTCCAGCGAGCGGGCGACCAGCGGCGGGAACCCGAAGAAGTCGGCATCGAATTCGTCGACCCCGTCGACGATCGGCGCCCGCCGCACATAGGACGGGTTTGCCAATGCTTTGTCGCTGATCCCGGCGTCGCGAAGCTGTTGTTCGGAGAGGGTGACGATGGATTCCTTGCCGCGGCGGAGGTTGTCCCAGAACGCCGACACATTGTTGGCGCCCGGGAACTTGCCGGCCATGCCGACCACCGCGATCGCGTTATCGGGAATGCTCACTGGTCTAACCTCCGTGTAGTTCAGATCGAGTCCGTCGCCGCTGTGCGGCTGTCTGTCGCGCCGCCGCGCGTTGCTGAGCGCGGTCGCGGACGGTGGTACTCGTTTCGGTCGCGGGTTCGGGGTCCGACAGGCCGAGTTGGCGCATCAGATCGGCGGTCAGGTCGTGCAGGGTCGCACCCTGCAGCAGCAGCGCCACTGGCGGTTCGGCGCCGAAGTCGGCGCGGGAGGTGTTGCGGATGCGCACGGCCATCAGCGAATCCATGCCGAGGTCGAGCAACGGCAGGCCAGGATCGACGGCGGATTTGTCGCCATACCCCATCACCGCCGCGATCCGGGACCGGAGCAGGTCCGTCATGACGCGCGCCGCCTCGGCCGGGGCCAGGTCGCGCAGCGAGTCGGGACCGGCCCAGTCGTCGCCGCCGCCGGCGGCTTCCAGTTCCCGGACCACGACGGAGAAGAAGTCGTGGTGGCGGATCTCGGGGAAGGCGATCAGTGCCCGGTCCGGACGCAGTCGCGCGACACCGGTGTGGCTGCGACCGCCGGCCAACAACGAGTCCATGGCCGCGAGCCCCTCTGCCGGTGTGATCGGGTCCAGCACGCTGCTGGCCAGGGTGCTGGCCATGCCGACGTCCGACCACGGGCCCCAGTTGATCACCGCGGCAGGCAGTCCGGCGGCGGTGCGCTCCGCGACCAGCGCGTCGAGCCACGCGTTCGCGCACGCGTAGGCACCCTGCCCAGGGGCGCCGAGCAGCGAGGCGGTGGAGGAGAAGCCCACCCACCAGTCCAGCTCGCGGCCGGCGCTGGCTTCGTGCAGCCGTTGCGCACCAATGGCTTTGGGTGCCCAGACCCGGTCGAGGCTGTCCTTGGTCATGGAGTACAGCAGGGCGTCGTCGATGACGGCGGCGGAGTGCAGGATGCCGCTGAGCACCCGGTCGCCGTCCTCTGCGGCCGCGACAAGCTGCTCGGCCACGCCGGGGGCGGCGACATCACCGCGGACGATCACGATCTCGGCGCGGCTCTCCAGTTCGGCCAGAATCTTGCGCTGTTCTTCGCCGGGTTCGCTGCGGCCGTTGAGGACCACCCGGCCCGCACCGCCGTCAACCAGCCAACGCGCCACCACCAGGCCCAGGCCGCCGAGGCCGCCGGTGATGATGTAGCCGGCACCCGCGCGAACCACCGGATGGCTCTGGGCGGCGCCGAGGGTGGCACGGCTGAGCCGTTCGACGTAGCGGTGCCCGTCGCGGTGCGCGATCACCGTGGTCAGGAGCTCGGCTTCGGGTGCATTGAGTTCCGCGATCAGGCTGTCGGTCCCGGAATCCAAATCGACCGTGGAATCCAAATCCACCAGCGTGGCGCGCAATTCGGGGTGCTCGTAGGTCAGCACCCGGATCAGGCCCTTGCACGCCCCGATCGCCGGTTGCCCGGCTTCTTGCCCGACGGCCAGGCCGCCGCGGCTGACCAGCCAGAGGCGCGGGGGTTCGCCGTGCCAGCCCCCGACGACGGCGCGGACCACGGTGCTGATCGACCACACCAGGTCGCGGGCCTGGGTCGCGTCGGACGCGTTGCCGACGAAGATGATCACGCCGGCGGGCGGGTATTCGGGGTCGCCCGCGGTCTCGGCGAACGCGGCCAGCATCGCGGGTTCGTCGTCGAGTGCGGCGGTGAGCACCCGATGATGTTCGGATCGCCAACCGGCGGCGAACTCCTCGGCCGAGGCATTGGCGCCGTGGGTGGCCAGCACCAGCCAGCTGCCGCGTGCCGCCGCGGCGGGCTCGACGGGCAGCGGCTGTTCCACCCACGTCGCTTCAAAGATCTTCTGCCCCAGAGGCAGTGGCACGCTGCGCCGTTCCACCGAGCGCAGGAAGATGTCGTTGATCTCGGCGGTCACGTTGCCGGCCGCGTCCATCAGCAGAATCCGGCCGAGCTTGCCGCTCCCGCCGGCGTCGAGGTTGGTGAGGGTGGCGCGGCAGCGGGCGTAGCGGCCCGGGTTGCCGTATATCCGCAGGCTCGCGAAGGAGACCGGGAGATACGTGGAGGCCCCGCCGGCCTCATCCGAAGGCATCGCGGCCCCGAGGCTCTGCAGCGCGGCGTCCAGCAGTGCCGGATGGATGCGGTAGCCGGGGTGCCTGGGCGCCTCGACGGGCAGGGTGATCTCGGTTTCCACCGAGCCGTCGGTCAGCCGGTCGATGCGGGTCAGAGCGGCGAAGGCCGGACCGTAGTGCAAGCCGGTCTGACGCAGCAGCGCGTAGAAATCGGCGGGTGCGACAGAGGTCTGGCATTGCCCGCTCACCGGCACGGATCCCGCTTCGGCGGCGGTTGTCTCCACCTTCGCCAAGGCGTGCCGGGTCCAGTCGCCGCCCCCGGCCCGCGAATGGATCTCGATGCGAATCTTGCTGTCGCCGTTGCGGATCAGCTGGGTGGTCAGTTGGGTGTGGGTGTCCAGGGTGAGCATCTGCTCGACCTCGAGTTGATTGATCGACAACCTCTCGACGGGCAGGCCGAGTCCTTCGCTGGCGGCCGCCAGGGCGATCTCGGCATAGCCCGCGGCCGGCATGATGGACTGCCCGAACACCTGGTGGTCGGCGAGCCAAGGGGAGACGGCGGTGCCGACGTCGGCCTGCCACACGTGATCGCGGCTGGACGGCACTTCGACGTGAATGCCGAGCAACGGGTGGTTCAGCATCAGGTCCGCCGTCGAGGAACGATCCTGCACCCAGAATTGCCGGTGCTGCCAGGCCATGGTGGGTATGTCGGCCAGCCGGCCACCGGCGGTCGTCGGGGGGTGCTTGGCGACCTGGGCGAGATGGGCGCGGAAGGTGACGGTGTCGTCGGCATCGCGCTGCAGAGTGCCGACCGCGCGGTATTCCGGGTCATCGAGGGTTTCGGTGATGGCGTGGGTCAGCAGCGGGTGGGCGCTGACTTCGATGAAGGTGTGGTGATGGCCGCCGGCGACGCTGGCGGCCTGCAAGATGGCCTGCTGGAAGCGCACCGGGTTGCGCATGTTGACCGCCCAGTGCTCGGCATCGAAAACCGGCGTGGTGTCCGGGCTTTCGTAAGTGGTGGAGATGATCGGGATGGTCGGAGTGCGGGGCGCCAGATCGGCCAGTTCGGCACGCATGGCCGGCTGCAACGCGTCCATGGCCGGGTTGTGCGGCGCCACTTCGATGTTGACCCGGCTGGCGAACCGGTCCTGGGCGCGCGCCTTTTCGATCAACTCGTCGATCTGCCCGGTGGGCCCGGAGATCACGGTTTGGCGCGGCGAGTTGTAGATGCCCAGCGTCACCTGCGGGTAATCGACGATCAGCGCCTCGGTGGCCTCGGCGTCGAGCTCCAGCAGCGCCATCCCGCCCTGCCCGGACAGCGGCGCCATCAGCCGGGCCCGGGTCGCGGTGACCCGCAATCCTTCGGCGGGCGTGAGTGCCCCGGCGACCACCGCGGCGGCCACCTCGCCCATGGAATGGCCGATCACCAGGTCGGGCTCCACCCCGTAGGAACGCCACAATGCGGTGAGCGCCAATTGGATGCCGATCAGACCCAACTGGATCTGCTCGATGCCCACCAATTCCCGGCCGCCCGCCAGCACGTCATGCAGCGAGAAACCGGCCTGGGCAACGAAATCGGGCTCGAGCTCGGCGACCGCCTCGGCGAACGCGGGCTCGTCGGCCAACAACCGGCGACCCATGCCCGCCCACTGTGACCCGCGCCCGGAGTAGACGAACACCGTCCCAGCACCGGGTGACCCCGTCCGGGTGCCGACCACGCCCGAGGCCGGCTTGCCGGCGGCGAGGGCGCGCAGCCCGGCGATAGCCTGGTCGCGGTCGCGCGCCACCACGGCGCCGAACCTGGCGTGCCGGGCCCGGTGAAAATCGAGCGTGTGCGCGACGTCGGCCAGCGGGACGTCAGCTCCGTCCAGCCAGTCCGCCAGTGCGCCCGCCGCGGCGGCCACCCGCTGCGGCGTCTTACCGGACACCACCAGCGTCGACACCGGCTGGTTGGTAGCTGTCTGCGGCACAGCAACATTCGGGGCCTGCTCGATCACCACATGCGAGTTGGTGCCGCTGAGCCCGAACGACGACACCGCCGCGCGGCGGGGACCCGAATCGGCGGGCCACGGGGTGGTTTCGGTGGGCACGAACAGCCGGGTCGACGACGCGTCGATGGCCGGGTTCCACCGGGTGAAGTGCAGGTTTCGCGGAATAGAACCGTGCTGCACCGCCAGAATCGCCTTGATCAGCCCGGCGACACCGGCCGCCGCCTCGAGGTGACCGAGGTTGGTCTTCACCGCGCCGAGGGCGCAGCGGCCTGCGCTCTGATTTTTCTGAAGGCCGTAGGTGGCTGACAGCGACTCGAACTCGATCGGGTCACCCAGAATGGTTCCGGTGCCGTGGGCTTCGACGTAGTGCACACTTTCCGCGCTCACATCCGCTTGTCGCAGTGCGGTGGTGATGACATCGCGCTGGGCCATCGCGTTCGGCGCGGTCATGCCGTTGGAGCGGCCGTCCTGGTTGATCGCCGATCCGCGGATCAGCGCCAGGACCCGGTCGCCGTCGCGGGTGGCGTCGGACAGCCGCTTGAGCACCACCACACCGCAGCCCTCGCCGCGGGTGAAGCCATCAGCCATGGCGTCGAAGGCTTTTGAGCGACCGGTCGGGGACAGCGCCGACCACTTCGAGACCGCGATCGCGGCGAACGGCGACAGGGCCAGCTGCACACCGCCCGCCAGTGCCACGTCACTTTCCCGCAGCCGCAGCGATTGACAGGCCAGGTGCACCGCTACCAGCGATGACGAACACGCGGTGTCCACCGCAACCGCCGGGCCGCGCAGGCCGAGCAGGTAGGCGATGCGGCCCACCGCGGCCGCGTGCGGCGTGCCGGTGGACAGATAGGCGTCGATCTCGGCGCGACGCTCGATGTTGACGATGGTGTAGTCCCACGTCGACAGGCCCATGATGGCGGCGGTTCGGCTGCCGCTCAGCGAATCAGGGGCCAGCCCGGCGTGTTCCAGCGACTCCCAGGCGACCTCGAGCAACACCCGGTGCTGCGGATCCATCGCGGCGGCCTCGCGCGGGGTGATGCCGAAGAACTCGGCATCGAACCCGGCGACGTCGTCGATGAACCCGCCCCACTTGGTGGTCATCTTGCCCGGTGTCTCCGGGTCCGGGTCGTAGAACGCGTCGCCGTCCCACCGGTCGGCCGGCACCTCGCGGATGGTGTCGCGGCCGTCGAGCAACAGCTCCCAGAAGTCTTGCGGCCCGGTCACATTCCCGGGCAGCCGGCAGCCCATGCCGATCACCGCGATCGGCTCGGCGACGTCGGTGGGGAATGCGGTGCCCGCGCGCACCAGTTCGCGCGCCAGGACCTCGCGGGCCTTCGGTGACATTTGGGCCGCGCGTTCGGCCAGACTCGTCATTACTCCGCGCCTTCCGTTGCCGCTTCGAGCTCGCTGGCCGCGACCAGGTCAGACAGCAAATCCAGTTCATCGTCGGACAATTCGTCGTCCACTTCGGCGTCGGCGACCTCGACGGCCTCCGACTCGTAGCCCAGCCGCTCGCACAGTGCACCGGCCAGGTCGGTGATGGTCGGGTAGGCCCAGACCAGGGCCACCGGCAGGGTGGTCCCCAGACTCGCCTCCAGCCTGTTGCGCAATTCCAGGGCCATCAGCGAATCCAGGCCCAGCGACTCCATCGGCTGGTCGTGGTCGATCGGGTCGGTCGAGCGCAGTACCGCCCGGATCTCGTCGGCGATGGCCGTCGCGAGTCGCGCCGGGCGTTCGGCGGGTTCGGCTGCGTCCAGCTCCGCGCGGATCCGGCCGCCGCCGGTGCGCTGCTCGACCGTGATGGATTCCTGCAGGGCCGCGAACAACGACGAACCCGCTGCGGCGGGAAAGGATTGGAACCACTGACGGGCGTCGAGCGCGAAGACGCCGGTGCGGGCCCGGTCGGCGGACAGCACCAACTCCATCGCCGCCAGCCCCTGCGCCGGGGTGATCATCGAAACACCGAGGTCGGCGAAGAACTGGGCGCGGCCCACTTCGGCCCAGGGGCCCCAGTTGATTCCCGCGGCCGGCAATCCCAGGGACCGGCGGTAGGCCACCAGTCCGTCGATCCAGGAGTTCGCCGAGGCATACGAGCCCTGACCGGGTGCGCCGACCAGCGAGGAGACCGACGAGAACGACACCCACCAATCCAGGTCGGAATCCTTGGTCGCCTCGTGCAGCCACCACCCGCCGGCCACCTTGGGAGCGAACACCCGCGCCGACGCTGATTCGGAGATGTTCAGCACGATCTCATCAGCCAGCACCATCGCACTGTGCACCACTCCGGCCAACCGCACGCCGGCATCTGCGACAGCGGCCACCAGGCGGCGTGCGGTTTCGGGGTCGCTGAGGTCGCCGGTGACCACCTCGACGCGGCCGCCCGCGTCGTTGATGTCGTCGATCGCCGTCTGCACCTCGGGGCCGGGTGCCGAACGTCCGTTCAGCACAACCAGTCCCGCGCCGTTCTCGGCCAGCCATCGTGCGGTGACGAAACCCAGACCGCCCAGGCCGCCGGCGACCACGTATCCACCGTCGGGCCGGACCAGTGGCTGGGCCGGGCGTGCCGCGAGTGCGGTGATGCTGCCGGTCTGCGGTATGGATATGACGATCCGGCCGGTGTGCCCGCCCGATCTCGACAATCGCAGTGCCTCGGTCGCATGCTCGATCGGAAACTCGGTGACCGGCAGCGGCGCCAACCGGCCCGCGACGGCGTGCGCCAGGATCTCTTCGAGGTAGGCGCGGTAGCGCCGGGGTTGCAGGCGCAGGTTCAAGCCGATGTCGACGACCGAGAACGACGCGCTGCGGGGCAGCGCGCCCAGCCCGATAGACGTGTCGGTGGCACCCAGTTGAACGAACCGGCCACCCGGTGCCAGCAACTGGATTCCGGAGCGAATGGCTTCTCCGGAAGCCGAATTCAGCACGACGTCCACGGCGTCCTCGGGCGCGGAGGTGTACACGTGCGCACCGATGAGGGTTGCGATGGCGCAGGCCGCCAGGTCGACACCGTCGCCGGTGGGGTGGATGAGCACCGTTTCGCCGGGCGCCAGCTGCCCGACCGTGCACAGCGCATGCCACGCCGTCAGATAGGCCAGGCCGAAGCCCGCCGCCTGAGCATCCGTGAGCGCGTCGGGAATCGGGACCACAAGATCGGCCTGCGTGGTCAGGTGCGAGCCGAGGGGGCCGGGGCCGAAAGCGGCGACGCGCCTACCGGTCTCGGGTCCACGGGTGACCACGCCCACGCATTCGGTGCCGAAATCGGCCGCGCCACCGGCGTTCAGCGGGCCAAGGAGAACGCGGACCTCCACCTGGTTGTCGCCCGGCGCGGTGCGCCGGGCCGCGCGCACCTGCAGACCACCGTCGAGCGTGAATGCGCCGCCGGCGTCGATGTCCACTGTGGTGAAGCGGTTCTCGGGGGTCAGCTCACCCGCGGCCATCGGCGTGGCGACCAGCCGGCTCACATACCGTTGCCCGGCGCGCAAAGCCACCTCGTCCTGGGCGGATGCCGCCAGGAGTTCGTCGACGAGACCAGGAAGCGGTTCGGTACCGGCGGGGTCGAGATCGACCAGAGTGGTCCGGAGCTCCGGGTGCTCGAAGGTCAGTACCCGGGCGATGCCGCGAAGTGAACTCTGGGCCAGCGTGACCGACTCGCCGGCCTGCAGCTGCTGTGCCCCGCGCGTGACGATCCACAACCGCGGGCTGTTGCGGGCACCGACGCGCGACACCGTCCGGACGATGTCGGCGATGCGCAGGGTGCGGGCGCGGGCGAGGTCGAGTTGCGCCGGAATCGGCTGGGCTTCATCCACTTCGCGGGACGGGCACACTACTACGATGCCGTCCCAGGTGGTGTCGCGCTGACTGATTGCCGCCCGCACGGACTCGTCGCCGCAAACCAGATCACACCGGCTGGTCCGGTGGGCGAGTTCCGACCGCAACGCGGCCGTCAGCGGATCGTCGTCGGAGCCGACCAGCAACAGCGCCGCGGGCGCACCGGCCTGCTCGTCGGGCGGCGCCGGCCGCCATTCCACCGAGAACAGCCGATTGCCGAGTTCCCTTGCGCCGCCGGGTGACTGGAGCACGGCCATCTCGACCCGGTCGATCTCCAGCAGCGCCCGGCCGTCGGAATCGACCAGCAAGACCCGGCCGGCCCAGCGGTCCGGCTGGGCGGTCGGGGCGAGCGACGCGATCGTCGTGGCCCCGTTCACCACATCGCCGTACACCCGGACGCCCGCGAAACCCACCGGCAGCACCATGGCCGGCCGGCCGCCGGTGGTCAGGTCGGTGGCCTGTGCGGTGGCGCCGAGCGTCTGCATGGCGATGTCCATCATGACCGGATGCACCAGGAACTTTCGGGCTCCGGCCTTCGCGGACCCCGGCAACTGCACCCGGGCGTGGGCGGCACCCGACGGCAACACCGACAGTCCGACAATGCCCTGGAACGCCGGTCCGTGCTGCTGCCCGGCGGCACGCAGTCGTTGGTACAGCTCTTCGGGATCGAGCGCGGTGGCGCCCTCGGCGGACTCCGGTTCCTCCAGCGCGGCCGGTTCCGCGGGGACCAGCGTGGCGGTGGCGTGCTTGATCCAGCCGGAACTGGTGCTGCGGGTGCGGATCTCGACCCGGCACGACTGCTCGTCGCCGGTGAGGGTGGTGGCGATCACCGTGCCGTCGGTGACGTGCATCAGCTGGTCCAGGGTGAGTTCGCCGATCATCCAGGACCCGGCGTCCCCGAAGCTGTCCGTCGCCGCGGCCAGAGCGATCTCCGCGTAGGCCGCCCCGGGGAGCACGCAGACGCCGTCCACGCAGTGGTCGCCCAGCCAGAGCAGGTTCGGGCCGATGGTGCATTCCCACACCCGGGTGCCGTTGGTGGGATCGTTGACGCCGACGCCCAGCAAGGGATGGGAGTGGGCCCCCTGCGGTGTGCCCGAACCGGTGCTGATCCAGTGCCGGCTGTGCTGCCACGGCGTGCCCGGCAGCAACGGGTGCGGCTCGGGCGGGTGCGGTGTGTCGGGCGGGCGGGTGCCGTACGTGGCGTTGACGTTGGTGTGGAAGGTGACGGTGTCGTCGGTGTCGCGCTGCAAGGTGCCGAGCACGCGCGCGCCCGTGTCACCGAGGGTGTCGGTGATGGCGTAGGTGAGCAGCGGGTGCGGGCTCACCTCGACGAAGGTGTGGTGGTTGTGCGCCGCCAGGCTGACGGCCTGGTGGAAGCGAACCGGGTTGCGCAGGTTGGCGACCCAGTAGTCGGCGTCCATGAGCCCCGGCGCCGGGCCGTCGAAAGCCGTGGTGAGCAGTGGCAGGGTCGGCGTCTTCGGCGTCAGATCAGCCAGCGCGCAACGCAATTCGGGCAGAATCGGGTCGACGATGGGGTGGTGCGAAGCGACGTCGACCTCGATACGCCGCGCCAGCAGGTCCCGGGCGGCGACCGCAGCGATCACCGCGTCCACCTGGTCCGGCGGCCCGGCGATCACCGACTGGCGCGGCGAAGCGTGTACCGCGAGGGACAGCCCCGGATGGCCGGCGATCGCCGCCGCGGTGTCGTCGGCATCGAGTTCGAGCAGCGCCATCGCGCCCTGTCCGGCCAGCGCCGCCATCAACCGCGACCGGGTGGCGATCACCTTCAGGCCGTCGGCGGGGGAGAGCGCCCCGGCGACCACTGCCGCCGACACTTCGCCCATCGAGTGTCCGATCACCGCGTCGGGATTCACCCCGTGCTGCCGCCACAGCGCGGTGAGCGCGAGCTGTATGCCGACCAGCACCGGCTGGATGTTCTCGATGCCGACCACCTCGCGGCTCTCGGCCAGGGTCTGCTCCAGCGAAAAACCGCATTGCGCAACGAAATCGGGATCAAGCTCGGCGACCGCCGCGGCGAACGCGGGCTCGTCGGCCAGCAGTTGGCGCCCCATGCCGACCCACTGCGAGCCCTGGCCGGAGTAGACGAACACCGTGCCGGGCGCGGCGGAACCGTCATTGCAGACGGGGTCGGCTGCCACTGCGCGCAGTCCCGCAATCGCCTGCGCGCGATCCCGGGCCACCACGGTGGCGAACTTGACCTGCCGCGCGCGGTGATGGTTGAGCGTGTGGGCGACATCGGCCGGCGTCAGGTGCGCGCCGGGGCCCTCCCACCACTCGGCCAGGGCCGCTGCCGTGGCCGCGACCCGCTGCGGCGTCTTTCCCGAGACCACCAGGGTGGAGACGGGCGGGTGCGAACCGGCCGGAGCGGTAACCGAATCGGGCGCTTGTTCGACCACCACGTGCGCGTTGGTGCCGCTGACGCCGAACGAGGACACCCCCGCGCGGCGGGGCCGATCGGTGGTCGGCCAGGCCATGCCTTCGGCGGCGATGGTCAGCCGGGAGACGCCCTCGCTGACGTGCGGTGTCAACTGGCGGAAGTTGAGGTGCCGGGGGATCTGCCGGTGCCCCAGGGCCAGCACGGTTTTGATGAATCCGGCGATGCCGGCCGCGGCCTCCAGGTGGCCGAGGTTGGTTTTCACCGAGCCCAGCACCAGCGGTTGGCGGCCGTCGCGGTCGCTGAATACCTTGCTCAGCGAGTCGAGTTCGATGGGATCGCCCAGCGGGGTTCCGGTGCCGTGCGCCTCGACGTAGTCGATATCGGCCGGCGCCAGCTTGGCCGCCGTCAAAGCCTTGCGCAGCAACGCCTGCTGGGCGGGGCCGTTGGGCACCGTCACGCCGCTGCTGGCGCCGTCCTGGTTGACCGCCGAACCGCGGACCACGGCCAGGATGCGGTTGCCGTCGCGCTGCGCGTCGGCCAGTCGCTTGAGCACCACCACCCCGGCGCCTTCACTGCGCACGTACCCGTCCGCGGCGGCGTCGAAGGTTTTGCACTGGCCTTCCGGCGACAACATTCCCCAGCGCGAGCACGCGATGCTCGGCCCCGGACTCAGCAACAGGTTGGTGCCGCCGACCAGCGCCATGTCGCTCTCCCGGGACCGCAGGCTCTGCGATGCCAGGTGAATGGCCACCAACGACGACGAGCAGGCGGTGTCGATGACAACTGCGGGGCCTTGGGCCCCAAGGAAATACGCCAGCCGTCCGGCGGTGAAGTTCAGCGCGTTGCCGGTGGGGATGTAGGCGTCGAGATCCTCGGGGCGCAACTGGCCGGCCAGGGTGACCATGTAGTCGTAGGCGGTGACGCCGACGAAGACGGAAGTCTGGGTGCCCCGAACGGTGTGCGGGGCAACACCGGAGTTCTCCAGTGCCTCCCAGGCGACTTCGAGCAGCAACCGCTGTTGCGGGTCCATCGCCGCCGCCTCGCGCGGGGAGATGGCGAAGAACTCGGCGTCGAACTCCGCGGGCTGCCAACCGGTGAGGAAGCCGCCCTCGCGACTGCAGATGGTGCCGGGCACGGTGTGGTCGTCGGTGTAGAAGGCGTCGGCGTCCCACCGCTCCTCGGGCACCCGGATGATGCCACTTCTCCCGTCGCACAACAGGGTCCAGAACTCGTCCGGGTTGCTCACACCGCCGGGGAAGCGGCAGCCGATCCCGATCACGGCGATCGGTTCGTTATTGGCCTGTTCGGCGATCTCCAGGCGAACGGTGAGATCATCGATCTTGCGTAGCGCCTCGGTGATGATCGCCCGGCGGTCCGGTACCGTCGAGGCAGTCTGACTGGTCACAGCGTTCAGCTCAGCCTCTCTGAAAGTTGCTGCAGCAACTCGTCTTCGCTCAGGTCGTCGTACACGTCTTCGGGTGGATGCTCGTCTCCCGCCGGCGTGAGTTCCGCGAACTCGGGTAGGACGGTGGCCAGGTAATCGGTGAGGCCGTACACGGTCGGGTAGTCGAAAACGACCGAGGCGGGCAGGAATTCGCCGAGGCTGTCCGACAGCGCCCGCTGCAGGGTCACGCTCATCAGCGAGTCCATGCCCAGTTGGAAGAAGCCGGTGGACGGGTCGAGTGTCTCGGTGGCCGGCATGCCCATCACCGTCGCGGCCAGCGCGCCGACCTGGTCGAGCAGCATGTCGTGGCGACGGTGCGCGTCACAGGCGCGCAGCGCCTTGCGGAACTCGCTCTCCGGCAGCTTGACGTCGCCCTGCGCCGGCAGCAGGTCATCGACGATGCGCAGCGACCCGCGGGTGCGAAATGCCGCGGCCAGCAAGGGCCAATCTGCCGCGACGACCGCGGTGCGCGCCGCCGCGTCCGGGCCCATCACCAACGGCAGTGCCCCGATGGCGATTTCGTCGTCCATGGGTTGCAGGCCGGAGTCGGCACTGACCTGACCTGCTTCGTGTTGCGCCTCGGAAAGGGATCGCCACAGCCCCCAGTCGACGACGGTGGCCGGCAGGCCCATGGTGCGCCGCGCGTAGGCGAGGGTGTCCAGGAAGGTGCTGGTTGCGGTGTAGTGCGCCAGCCACCGGGACCCCAGCAGGCCGGAGACCGAAGAGAACACGACGAAGTGCCGCAACGGGTGGTCGGACAGATGCCGCAGTGAGAGTCGGTGCAGCAGCGCCGCGGCGTCCAGTTTGGGCCGGAACATCGCGGCCACGTCGTCGTCGGACATTTCGCTCAGCAGCACCGGTCCGCCGGCGAAGGCTGCCAGGTAGATGCCTTCGAGCGGCGGCAGGTCGGCCCCGAACCGGTCGAACAGCGCGCCCATGGCGGCGGGGTCGGCGGCGTCGGCGGTTACTTCGACGAGTCGGGTCCCGAGTATGGCCAGTTCGGTGGCCAACTCCTGTAACGAGCCGGACCTGCGGGCCACCGCGACGATCGTGGTCGCGCCCATCCGGGCGAGCTGACGGATCAGCGTCGGCCCGATGTGTCCGGTCGCGCCGATGACCAGCTGGCTGGTGTCGCCGGCGAGCTGAGCCGCCGGGGCGCCCGAGTGCTGCGGTCGCCAGTGCAGCCGGGGCACGTGACGGGCCCCGGACCGGTAGACCAATTGATCGTCGTCGTCCGCGCATTCAGCTGCGGCGAGCACGTACCGCGCGGCGAGTTCGGCGGGCGTCGAGTCGTCGACGTCGACCAGGCCACCCCAGATTTCGGGGTGTTCCAGGGCCAGTGAGCGGCCCAGGCCCCACAGCACCGCGTGTCCGGGGTTGGCCCGGTCACCTTCGGCGATGGGTTGCGCGTTGCGAGTCAAGATGAACAGCCTCTTTGGCGACCCGGTCGCCACCATCGCGGCGGCGAGCCTGCGGGCGGCATGGAAGCTTCGGTAGGCCGCCTCGATGTCGAGGAGCTCGCCTGCCACCGGCGGCGCGTACAGCACGTTGTCCACGCCGCGCAGCGCCTGGTGCACCTCGTCGGGATCGTCCGGCAGCGTCGTGACCCGGGAGGCCGCGAGCATGGCGTCGGTCAAGGCAGGTTCGGCTGCCACCAGCCAGCAGGTGGCACTCGCTGTCTCCGCTGTGGGTGCCGGACGCACCGGCCAGTCCAATTGGTAACACCAGTCTTCGACGGTGTCCCCGGGTACCGGCAGTCGAACATGGTTGCGGCTCGGCGGCTTTGCTGCCGTCTGGCCCATGTCGATCCAATGGTGGGTGTGCTGCCACGGGGTGGTGGGCACCGCCGGGTGTGGCTCGGGCGGGTGCGCGGTCTCGGGTGTCCGCACGGTGTAGAGGTTGGTGCGGAAGGTGACGGTGTCATCGGCGTCGCGGGCCAGGGTGCCGACGGTGCAGTAGTCCGGACCGGTCAGGGTTTCGGTGACGGCCTGAGTGAGCAACGGGTGCGCGCTGATCTCGATGAAGGTGTGATGATGGCCGCCGGCGACGCTGCCGGCCCGCAAGATGGCCTGCTGAAAGCGCACCGGGTTACGCATGTTGGTGGCCCAGTGCTCGGCGTCGAATGCCGGTGTGGTGTCCAGGCTTTCGTATGTGGTCGAGATGATCGGTAGGGACGGCGGGCGCGGCGCCAGATCGGCCAGTTCGGCGCGCATGGCCGGCTGCAGTGCATCCATCGCCGGATTGTGCGGAGCCACCTCGATATTCACCCGGCCGGCAAAGCGGTTCTGCGCGCGTACCACCGCGATCAGCTCATCGATCTGCTCGGTGGGCCCGGAGATCACGGTCTGGCGCGCAGAGTTGTAGATGCCCAGGGTCACCTGCGGGTGGTCGGCGATCAGCGACTCGGTGGCTTCGGCGTCGAGTCCCAACATGGCCATTGCGCCCTGCCCGGACAGCGGTGCCATCAAGCGCGACCGGGTAGCGGTGACCCGCAATCCCTCGGCCGGGGTCAGTGCACCGGCCACCACCGCGGCGGCCACCTCGCCCATCGAATGCCCGATCACCAGGTCGGGCTGCACGCCGTGTGAGCGCCACAGTTGGGTCAAGGCGAGTTGCATGCCGATCAGGCCCAGCTGGATCTGTTCGATGCCGAGGAGTTCCTTGCCGGTGGACAGCACGTCATGCAGTGAGAAACCCGCCTGCGCGACGAACACCGGCTCCAGTTCGGCCACCGCGTCGGCGAAAGCCGGTTCGTCGGCCAGCAATCGGCGGCCCATGCCGGCCCATTGGGAGCCGCGCCCGGAGTAGACGAACACCGTGCCCGGTCCGGGCGAGTCACTGCGGCAATCAACAAGATTCGGGGCATGTTGCCCCGCGGCGAGGGCGCGCAGCGCGGAAACTGCCTGACTGCGGTCGCGGGCCACCACGGTGGCGACCCGGTTGTGGCGGGTGCGGTGGTGGTTGAGCGTATGGGCAACGTCGGCGACGGCTACGTCGGTGACCTCCAGCCAATCGGCCAGCACCGCCGCCGTCCCGGCCACCCGCCGGGGCGTCTTGCCCGACACCACCAGCGCCGACACCCCGGAGTCGGGCGCGGTTGCCGGCACCGGGTCGGGCCCCTGTTCGACCACGATGTGCGCGTTGGTGCCGCCCAAGCCGAACGAGGACACCGCGGCCCGGCGCGGGCCGTCGGTTCGGGGCCACGGGCTGTTCTCGGTGGGTACGAAAAAACGGGTGGATGCCGCGTCGATCGCCGGATTCCACTGCGAGAAATGCAGAT
The DNA here is from genome assembly GCF_059812565.1 of Mycobacterium sp. NGS49. Taxonomy (NCBI): domain Bacteria; kingdom Bacillati; phylum Actinomycetota; class Actinomycetes; order Mycobacteriales; family Mycobacteriaceae; genus Mycobacterium; species Mycobacterium sp. NGS49. The sequence goes on from NZ_JCALCX010000009.1 coordinate 204,441, forward strand.
TCGGTGGGATGTGGCCACGTTGCACGGCCAGTGCGGCCTTGATGAAGCCGGCGATCCCCGCGGCGGCCTCCAGATGACCGAGATTGGTCTTGACGGCCCCCAGCGCGCAGGCGCCCCCGCTCTGACCCTTGATGAGACCGTAAGTCGCCGCCAGCGCCTCGAATTCGATCGGGTCACCGAGCACCGTCCCGGTGCCGTGCGCTTCGACGTAGTTCACGCTCTCCGGCGCCACATCGCCGGACCGCAACGCGTCGGCGATCACGTCGACCTGGGCGGCCGTGTTCGGCGCGGTGACGCCGTTGGAGCGGCCGTCCTGGTTGACCGCGGAGCCGCGGACCACCGCCAGCACCCGGTCTCCGTCGCGTACCGCGTCGGTCAGTCGTTTGAGCACCACCACGCCGGCGCCCTCGCCGCGCACGAAGCCGTCGGCGGCCGCGTCGAAGCTGGCGCAGCGGCCCTGGGGAGACAGCAAACCCCATGCCGAGATGGCGATCTGAGTTTCCGGCCGCAGCGTGACACTGACGCCGCCGGCCAGCGCCAGATCGGTTTCCCGCAGTCGCAGGCTTTGGCAGGCCAGGTGCACCGCCACCAGCGACGAGGAGCACGCGGTGTCCACTGCCACCGCAGGACCCCGCAGCCCCAACAGGTAGGAGATGCGGCCCACCGTGATGCTGTGCGCGTTGCCGGTCCCGGTGTAGGCGTCCACGGTGTCGGGGTTCGCGGCCAGCATGGATTGGTACTCGTTGAAGTACACGCCCATCATCACGCCGGCCCTGGTCCCCGCCAGCGAATCGGTAGGTATGCCGGCGTGTTCCAGGGCTTCCCAGGCCACCTCGAGCAGCATCCGCTGCTGGGGATCCATCGCCGCGGCTTCGCGCGGGGTGATGCCGAAGAACTCGGCGTCGAAGCCGGCGATGTCGGGAACGAAGCCGCCCCACTTGGTGGTCATCCGGCCCGGCGTCAACGGGTCAGGGTCGAAGAACGCCTCCGCGTCCCAACGGTCGGAGGGAACCGGTGAGATCGCGTTGCGTCCTTCCACCAGCAGGTCCCAGAAGCTCTCCGGTCCGGTGACATCGCCGGGAAACCGGCAGCCGATGCCGACCACCGCGATCGGTTCGGCCACGGCGATCCGCGAGATCTTCTCGAACTCGCTGCTCAGCGCCGCACGTTGCGGCGCGCTCATCCCGGATATCCGGCTGAAGGCCGTTCGCATCACGAAGACCTTTCGGCCTCGGCGGACGTCGACTCGATGCGGTCAAAGAGGCTGTCCAATACGCTGCCGGCCGACGCGGAAAGCGCGGCCATTTCGTCTTCTGCTGAATCTTGTTCTGGTGCAACTCGATTGGCCAGGTATCCGGCCAGTGCCGCCACGGTCGGATGGTTGAACAGCATGGTCGCGGACAGTTCGATGCCCACCAGCTGCTCGGCCTCACGCCGGATCGCCATCGCCATCAGCGAATTGAGCCCGAGTTCGGCGAACGGGCGGTCGCTGTCCAGTTCAGCCTCCGGCAACCGCAGCTCGCGGGCGATGATCCGGCGCAGTCCGTTCTCGAACTCCTCCCGTATCTCCGAGACAGAGAGTCCGGACCAGTCCCGCGCGGGGATGAGGTAGTTGTCCTCGATGACCGATCCGTCTGCGGCCGAGGGCACCGGCAGCACCACCGCCTGCGCCACGTCGTAACAGTCGGCGTGCTCCCAGGCGGTGAACGCCTCTTCCGCAGTGATGTCGCGCGATCCCAGGCGGGCCAGCTCATTCCCGACGATGCGGGCGTCCGCGGCGAAGCCGAGGCCGCGCCAGGCCACCCAGTCCAGGCTCATGGTGTGACAGCCCTGCTGGTGGCGGGCCCGTGCCAACGAGTCGAGGTAGGCGTTGGCGGCGGCATAGGAACCCTGGCCCGGGATGCCGAACACCGCGGCGGCCGAAGAGGCGAGGAAGAAGAAGTCGACGCTGCCCGGTGGGAACGCCTCGTGCAGCACCTGGCTGCCGCCGATCTTGGACCACACCACCTCACGCACGGCTTCCTCGGTCATGGTGCTCACCAGTTGGTCGTTGGTGACGCCTGCCGCGTGGATGACGCCGCGGATGGGTGGGGCACCTTCGGTGTCCCGCCGCTCCAGCAGGGCCTGCACCTGGGTGCGGCAGCCGACGTCGACCGAGGCGGTTTCGACTGCGACGCCACGCATTTCGAGTGCGCGGATCGCTTCGATCCGGTGGCGCAGTTCTGGGTCCAGGCTGTCGAGTTCCCAATCCCGTCGAGGCGGCAGCGGGGTCCGGCCGCTCAGCACCAGCCGCCGGGCGCCGCGGTCGGCCAGCCAGCCGGCCATCAGCAGGCCGAGTGCGCCCATGCCGCCGGTGATCAGGTAGGCCGCCTCCGGCCGGCACTGCACCGGCTTGCGCACCGGTTCGCCGCGCAACGCCGTCAAAGCCGGCGCGAGCACGTCGTCGCCGCGCAGCACCAGGATGGACTTGCTCGGGTGCTGGAGGAGACCGGCGAGCGCCGCGGATTCGCCGGGTTCCCCGGGATCGGCCAGATCGACCAGCCCGCCCCATACTTCGGGGTGCTCGGCGGCGATCACGCCGGCCAGTCCCCACAGGAAACTCTGGCGCACCGCCGACGGGGTCGCGGACTCGTGCACTCCGCGGGTGACGATCCACAGGGCAACCGGGTCGGTGCGTTGCGCCAGGGTGCGGACGGCGGCGGTGACCTCCGCGCACACCCGGACGGCGAAGTCGACGTCGGTCTCGGCGGCGTCAGCCGGCCGGGACTCCGCGACGTACAGCACGTACCGAGCGTCTGATACGGTGCCTGGCCCGAAGCCGTACTGTCCGAGGCGTTCCCGCAGCGCGGGGGCTTCTTCGCCGAGGACCGCGAGGGTTCCCGGCCCCAGCGCCTGGCCGGAATCGACGCGCGGTTGCCAGTCCAGCGTGTGCACGAATGTCCGTGCGTCCGAATGGGTGTCGGCAGCGGGCGTCTCGCCGAAGTCCAGTGCCCGGTAGCGAAGCGATTGCATCGACAGGCACGGTTCGCCAGTGTGCCCGGCGGCGGTGACGTCGAGGGTGATTCCCTCCCGGTCGCGGCCGGTTTGGGTGACCAGCACGGTGCCGCGCGGTTCGGTGAGGGTGCCGTGCAACCAGACCTGTCCGATGCTGGCCGGAACGAGCAGGCGCGGGTCGGTCACGTCGGACAGCGCGCCGACGATGACGGCGGCGTCCAGCAGCGCTCCGGTGTGCCCGTCGGGCTGCGTGTCCGGGAGGTCGACGGCGGCGCGCAGGCCGGTCTGGCCGGGCTCCCAGGAATCCAGGGACCACCTGAACGGCAGACCGTCCACGCCGCGCAGCGCAAGCTGTTCGGTGATGTCGGGAACATCGTCGCCGCCGAAGCGGGCGTGGGTCGGCGGGGCGACGTCCGTCGACGGGCAGCATCGAGGGTCCGGCGGCGCGGCCGAGAGCCGGGCGCTCACATGGCGTGTCCAGCGATCCGATGCGCTGTCGACCGGGCGTGATGCCAGGGCGATCGACTGGCCGTCGGCCACCACCTGGATCAGCCGCGCCCGGTCGGCGAAGACGGGCTGCTCGAAGCGCACCGCGGACAGGGCCGAACAGCCCAATTGACCTGCGGCGCAGAGGAGTGTGCGCAGCACGACCGAAGCAGGCACCACTTCGACGCCCTGGAACCGGTGCCGGCCGAGGTACGGCTTGGCGTCGGGAGCCAGCCGGGCCTGCCAGAGGTGGGAGGGCACCCCGCTCGACACCGCGGTGACGGTGCTGTGCCGGCCCAGCAGCGTGCCGGCCGCCGGGGCCGAAACCTCGTGATTGGCAGCGCGTTTCGGGTTGATCCAGTGCCGGGTGTGTTGCCACGGCGTGCTGGGGATCGGCAGGTGTGGTTCCGGCGGGTGCGGCGTGTGCGGCGGGTGGGCGCCGTGCGCGGTATTGAGGTTGGTGCGGAAGGTGATGGTGTCGTCGGTGTCACGCTGCAGGGTGCCGATGCTGGTGTACCGGGTGCCGTGCTGCGCGCTGTGCAGGGTGTCGATGACGGCCTGGGTGAGCAGGGGGTGGGCGCTGACCTCGATGAAAGAGTGGTGCTGCTCGCCGGCGAGTGCGATGGCCTGCTGGAAGTGCACCGGGTTGCGCATGTTGACCGCCCAGTGCTCGGCGTCGAAAACCGGTGTGGTGTGCGGGCTTTCGTAGGTGGTGGAGATGATCGGGATGGTCGGAGTGCGGGGCGCCAGATCGGCCAGTTCGGCACGCATGGCCGGCTGCAACGCGTCCATGGCCGGATTGTGCGGGGCTACTTCGATATTGACCCGGCTGGCGAACCGGTCCCCGGCACGGACTCGGGCGATCAGATCGTCGATCTGCCCGGTGGGACCGGAGATCACGGTTTGGCGCGGCGAGTTGTAGATGCCCAGCGTCACCTGCGGGTAGTCGACGATCAGCGCCTCGGTGGCCTCGGCGTCGAGCTCCAGCAGCGCCATCCCGCCCTGCCCGGACAGCGGCGCCATCAGCCGGGCCCGGGTCGCGGTGACCCGCAGCCCCTCGGCGGGCGTGAGTGCCCCGGCGACCACCGCGGCGGCCACCTCGCCCATCGAATGGCCGATCACCAGGTCGGGCTCCACCCCGTAGGAACGCCACAATGCGGTGAGCGCCAGCTGCATGCCGATCAGGCCCAACTGGATCTGCTCGATACCCACCAATTCCTGGCCGCCCGCCAGCACGTCATACAGCGAGAAGCCGCCCTGGGCGCAGAAATCGGGCTCGAGATCTTCGACCGCCTCGGCGAACGCGGGCTCGTCGGCCAACAGGCGGCGACCCATGCCCGCCCACTGTGACCCGCGCCCGGAGTAGACGAACACCGTGCCGGCGCCGGACGAGCCGTCGGTGGGGCCGACCACACCGGGGACCCGCTGGCCCGTGGCCAGCGCGCGCAGCCCGGCAAGGGCCTGCTCGCGGTCGCGCGCCACCACGGTGCCGAACTTGGCCTGACGGGAGCGGTGGTGATTGAGCGTGTGCGCGACGTCGGCCAAGGACACCTGGGCTCCGGCGCCCTCCATCCAATCGGCCAGAACAGCGGCCGTCGCGGAAACCCGTTGCGGTGTCTTGCCGGCCACTATCAGGGTCGAGACGGCCGGTTGCGGGGCGCGCTGCGGCGGCGCGACCAGTTCCTGGCCTTGCTCGATCACCACATGGGCGTTGGTTCCACCGAAACCGAACGACGACACACCGGCTCGGCGCGGATGACCCGTCTCGGGCCAATCAGTCTGGTCTGCAACCACTTTCATCCGCAAGTCGGCGAATGGAATGTGTGGGTTGGGGCTTTCGAAGCGCTGGTTGGGCGGGATCTGGCCGCGCTGCACGGCAAGTACCGCCTTGATGAACCCCGCGATCCCGGCCGCCGCCTCGGTATGTCCGAGGTTGGTCTTGACGGCGCCCAGCAGCAGGGGCGCCTCCACCGGACGTCCCCGGCCCAGCACAGTCCCCAAAGCGCGGGCCTCGATCGGGTCGCCCAGCAGCGTTCCGGTGCCGTGCGCCTCCACGTAGTCCACCTCGGTGGGCTGCATCCCCGCATTCGCGTAAGCGGCACGCAGCACCGCCATTTGAGCGGCCGGGTTGGGCGCCATCAAACCGTTGGACCGACCGTCCTGGTTGATCGCCGAGCCGCAGATGACCGCGAGCACCCGGTCACCGTCCCGCTGCGCGTCCGTCAACCGCTTGAGCACCACCACCCCGGCGCCCTCACCGCGGACGAAGCCGTCGGCGGCGGCGTCGAATGCGCGGCAGTGCCCCGTCGGCGACAACGCACCCACCTGGTCGAAGCCCCGGAAAACCGACGGCGACAACAACACGTTCACCCCGGCCGCGATGGCCAGCTGCGAGTCCTGGGTGCGCAGGCTCTGGCAGGCCAGATGAATCGCCACCAGCGACGACGAGCACGCGGTGTCCACCGCCACCGACGGGCCGCGCAAGTCAAGGAAATACGACAGCCGGTTGGCGATGATGCTCATCGCGCCACCGGTGTTGCTCCAGCCGTCGATCTGCGCAAGGTCGGTCGCGCCGATGGCCCCGTATTCACTCAGGCATGACCCGGCGAACACGCCCGTCTGGGAGCGCCGCAGCGAACTCGGCGGAATTCCGGCGTGCTCCAACGCTTCCCACGCCACTTCCAGCAGCAGGCGCTGCTGCGGGTCCATCTTGTCGGCTTCGCTGGGTGAGATCTCGAAGAATTCCGCATCGAACGCGTCGATGTCGGGCAGAAACGAACCCCATCGGGTGGTCCGGGCGAGCACCGCCTTGACTTCAGCGGAGCCGTCGTCGAAGAGCTCCCACCGCTCGTCGGGGATCTTCCCGATCGAGGAGCCCCGCGCACAAAGGAAGTCCCACAACGCTTCTGGTCCCGAGATCCCGCCGGGAAAGCGACACCCCATGCCGATCACCGCGATCGGTTCGTCGAGAGAGTGACGGCCCGGACGATGGATCGCCCCTGCGTCGACTTCCGGTTCCGGCGCGGTGAGATGCGCAGCCAGTGCGTTGATGGTCGGATGCTCCCAGAAATCGATGGGGGACACCGTCCTTCCCAGTAACTCGGTCAGCTCGCCGGACAGCACAACCGCGTCGCGGGAGCTCACGCCCAGATCGGCGAGCGACAGATCGGGGTCGACCTCGTCGGGCGTGCATCCGATGTTGGTCACCAGGTAGTCGACAAGCCAGTGGCGCAGGTCGTCCTCGCCGGCGATGCTCGCCGTCATACGGTCACGTCCAGCCGCTTGAAGCCGTCGCTGCGGTACCGCTCAACGCAGGCCGAACGCCGAATCTTGCCGCTGGTGGTGATGGGAATTGAGCCGGGCGACACCAGCACCAGGTCGGCGACCCGCAGGCTGTGTGAGCGCGAAACGGCCGAGGTGACCTCACGCTTGACCGAGCGAAGCTTGAGCATGGCGTCCTCGGCCGAAGCGCCGCGTCGTTTCAACTCGACGATGGCCACCAACTGCTCGCTCAGGTCGTCCGGGACCGAGATCGCGGCAACCCGGCCGCCGGTGATTTCCTGGATCGTCGCCTCGATGTCGTCGGGATAGTGGTTGCGGCCGTCGACGATCAGCAGGTCCTTGATGCGGCCCATGATGAACAGCTCACCCTCGGACAGCACGCCCAGGTCGCCGGTGCGCAACCAGGGGCCGGCCGGGGTCCCCGGTGCGGGATCGACGATGTGCGCGTTGAAGGTGCGGTTGGTCTGCTCCGGCTTCTGCCAGTAGCCCAGGGCGACGTGGTCGCCGTGTACCCAGATCTCACCCACGTCTCCGGACATGTTCTCGACCATGGTGTCGGGATTGACGATCCGTACGGCAGACGGGTCGGGGGACCCGTAGCTGATGAGCTCGGTGCCGACCGAACCCTCGGCCCCGCAGCGCTTCGCCTGGCCCGCGGTCAGGTGCTCGTAGTCGAACCGCACCGTCCTGGGTGCGGTATCGGGTTCCGGCGCGGCCACGTACAGCGTGGCTTCGGCGAGGCCGTACGAAGGCCGCACCGCAGCCGGGCGCAGGTTGTACTTGGCGAAACGCTCGGTGAAGCGCTTCACAGTGGCGACGTGGATTCGTTCGCTGCCGCTGACGATGCCGACCACATCGCCCAGGTCGAGGCCGGCCATGTCGTCGTCGGAGGTTCTCCGCACCGCCAATTCGAAAGCGAAATTGGGTGCAGCGGAAAAGCACGACGGGTTGGTGGCAAGCAGTTGCATCCAGCAGGCCGGGCGGCGCAGGAATGCCATGGGGCTCAACAGCACCGCACTGCGTTCGGCGACCATCGGGGCACAGATTCCCAGAATCAGACCCATGTCGTGAAATAACGGCAACCACGAAACCACGGTCCCGTTGGGAATCTTCGCCAGGTCGCCGAAATAGCCGTACAGGCTCTGTGTCACATTCGCGATGACGTTCTTGTGGGACACGATGACGCCCGCCGGTGTGCGGGTTGAGCCGGAGGTGTATTGGAGATAGGCCGCCCCGCTGGATAGGCGAGGAACGCCCGCCGACTCCCGTGGTGAGTCCAAGTCGAGCAGATCGACTTCGATGATGAACGGGGTGGACTGGCCGTTCTGGGCGCGCGCGTACTTTGCGACGTCGGCCACTACGGAGGACGTGGTGAGAACGGCAACCGGTTTGGAGTCGCGCAATACCGCGGAGACACGATCGTCGTGAATCCCGTATTGCGGCGTAGACAGCGGAACGGCGATGAACCCGGCTTGTAGGGCCCCGAGGAAGGCGATGACGTACTCCAGCCCCTGCGGGGCCAGAATGGCCACTCGGTCACCGGGCGCGCCACACAGCCTGAGTTCGTCCGCGATGACACACGCCCGGCCGTACACCTGGGACCACGTCAGCGTTTCAGCAAAGCCTTTCGGGTCCAGGCCGTAGTCGATGAACGTGTACGCCGCGGTCTCGGGCTGCTGATCGGCCCGCTCCTTCAGCAAAGCGGGAAGGGATCCGTCAGTCACCGGCATCGATTTACACTCCCATTTCCACGTTTGCCCTTGCGCGCTATTGCGAACGCGCCGAAACCTTCACGACCGCATAGCGGTGCTTCTAGTGCCGCCCAACGGCGCGGTCGACGAGCCCAGTCCATGCCGACGATTACTTTGGCCCCCGCAGCAGCACGACAGTGTGCCGTCTGATGATCGCCCCTGGACTAATCTCGCTCCCCAAATAACTAGTCGCGTGTTCAACGGTAAACATCTCCGGGTGCGGGTGGGGGCATTATCGGAAAATCCACACGCTTCCCACAGCTACCGCTGAGGTATCTGTTCCACGGCGCAATCGGCCGAACTGCGCTGCATCTCATTGTCTCCTGCCAGGCGCTGTGGTCTGTTGTGACTTTTGATACATCGGTGGCTGGTGTGAATTCAGGTGAGAACCGCGCCTGACGTTCCTCGACCCATGGATCGCCGGTTTCTGGGACCGGCGTCCCGTTGTGACGAGGGTAACACCTCTGAGACCGCCCCCGGTGGGCTCGGCTTCGCCCGCCCACATGCCGGCCCGCCAGCGTCGGGGCGGGCACCCCGTGCCGGCCTCTCGTCCGTCGCGTCAGTGCCGACCGCGGGGTGGGTCCGAGCGCAGGGTCCGCGGGTGCCGGACGGTACCCTGCAGCTAAGTTGAGTCAGACCACTCGAGGGTTCTGGTCTCGATGTCGTTGACGAGTTCCGGCAGGTGGTGGTTGAGGTAGAAGTGGTCGCCAGCAAACACCCGGAGGGTGAACTCGGACGTCGTGCGATCCCCCCAGGGGCGCATGTCGTCCTCGGTCGCTATCCAGTCCTTGTCGCCGATGAATGCGTAAATGGGACATGCCAGCCTCGTCTCCGGCGGACTGTCGTAACCGGCGATGGCGCGTGCCGCACGTAGCGTCGGCAGCACGCCCACCAGAAATTCTTCGTCGTTGAAGAACTCTGGATTCATGCCTGTCATCTGGGCCACCAGATTGAGCATCTCGTTGTCGGACATGCCTTTGATCTGCTTATAGCGGATATGGCCGGGAGCCGAACACGCCGAGACGAAGAAGGCGATCACCTGATGGCCGGCCGCCTGAAAGCGCAATGCGACTTCGAAGGCCAGCATTCCACCCATGCTGTGGCCGAAAAAGGCGACCGGAATATCGGGACGAGCCGCCGGTTTCATCATCGCGAAAATTTCGTCGGCGAGGGCCGGAATGCTGGAGAGGGGTGGCAATCCGGCACCGTCGCGTTGTCCCGGATACTGCACCGCGATCCGCGTGAGGTTGCCGGAGAACTCGCGGGAGAACGGAACGTAATCTTTTGCGGTTCCACCGGCGTGCGGAAATATATACAGCGTCGGTCTATCCGAATTCCCGTTCCTGCCGCTGTTTGCCGAATTCCCGTGCACTGGGCCAGCATAGCGTCCTCGGGCTGGGCCTGGCGGTGGCCGAGGCGCTGCCGAAGTGCGCTTGCGGCGATAGTCTGGAAGGCATACCACGTGAGTACGGATCGTCTGCGGGCCGTCGAATCGACTTGGAAACGATGAATACGACGAGCAGCCGAAAATTGGGCCCGACACACCGGTGACATGACCGCTGTCACAGACGTAACACCAGGCACACTGGTAACAACTAATGATGCCAGGAGGGTATGGCCGTGTACCGAGTCTTTGAAGCGCTGGACGAGTTGAGCGCGATTGTCGAAGAAGCCCGTGGCGTGCCGATGACGGCAGGCTGCGTCGTACCCCGCGGCGATGTGCTGGAACTGATCGACGACATCAAAGACGCGATCCCAGGCGAACTCGACGATGCCCAGGACGTCCTCGACGCTCGCGACTCGATGTTGCACGACGCCAAGTCGCACGCCGACTCGATGGTGTCCTCGGCGACCACCGAGGCCGAGTCGATGGTCAACCATGCCCGCGCCGAGGCCGACCGGCTACTGTCCGACGCCAAGGCGCAAGCCGATCGGATGGTCGGCGAGGCGCGCCAGCACAGTGAGCGGATGGTCGGCGAGGCGCGCGAGGAGGCCATGCGTATCGCCGCCTCGGCCAAGCGCGAATACGAGGCCAGCGTCAGCCGCGCCAAGACCGAATGCGACCGCCTGATCGAGAACGGCAACATCTCCTACGAGAAGGCCGTGCAGGAAGGCATCAAGGAACAGCAGCGGCTGGTGTCGCAGAACGAGGTGGTACAGGCCGCCCATGCCGAATCCACTCGGCTAATCGACACCGCACACGCCGAAGCGGACCGGTTGCGCGGCGAGTGCGACATCTACGTCGACAACAAGCTTGCCGAGTTCGAAGAATTTCTCAACGGCACCCTGCGCTCGGTCGGGCGCGGTCGTCACCAACTTCGCACCGCAGCCGGCACGCACGACTACGTGACCCGGTAGCGGCCTGCCCGACCCGGCCGGGCGCCAGCACCGGTAGACCTCTGCGCTGAGCGCCGTAGGATTCCCCGTATGGCAAGGCAGCACGGCCAAACGGCGCAGCGGCGCGCCGTCACGCCGTTGACCATCGACATCGCCCGGCTGGGGCGCCGGCCGGGATCCATGTTCGAGATGCACGACTCGGTGGACAGTCCCGTGCGGATCGGCGTGGAGCTGATCGCGATTCAGCCGGGCGCGCCGTTGCGGCTCGATCTCCGGGTGGAATCGGTCTCCGAAGGCGTACTGGTGACGGGTACCGTCGACGCCCCGACGGCAGGCGAGTGCTCCCGCTGCCTGTCGCCGATCCAGGGGCGGGTGGAGGTCGGGCTGACCGAGTTGTTCGCCTACCCGGACAGCGTCACCGAGGCCACCACCGAGGAAGACGAGGTGGGCCACGTCGTCGACCACACCATCGACCTCGAACAGCCGATCATCGACGCCGTCGGTCTGGAGCTGCCCTTCTCACCGGTGTGCTCACCGGATTGCCCCGGCCTGTGCCCCCAGTGCGGGGTGTCACTGGCCGCGGAGCCCGGCCACCAGCACGAACAGATAGACCCCAGATGGGCCAAGTTGGCCGGCATGCTGCCCGAACGCGATGATTCGGACGACGGACAGGGAGGTGAGCGGTGACCCAGTCGCGACAGCCGCTCCTTGACGCGCTCGGCGTCGACCTGCCCGACGAACTGCTCTCCCTGGCGCTGACCCACCGCAGCTACGCCTACGAGAACGGCGGGCTGCCCACTAACGAGCGGTTGGAGTTCCTCGGCGACGCGGTGCTGGGCCTGACGATCACCCACGAGCTCTACCACCGGCACCCGGATCGCTCCGAGGGTGACCTGGCCAAACTGCGCGCCAGCGTCGTCAACACGCATGCGCTGGCCGATGTTGCGCGCAACCTGACCGATGAGGGGCTGGGCGCTCACGTTCTGTTGGGCCGCGGCGAGGCCAACACCGGCGGGGCCGACAAGTCCAGCATCCTGGCCGACGGGATGGAATCGCTGTTGGGAGCGATCTATCTGCAGCACGGTATCGAAGTGGCCCGCGCGACGATCTTGCGGTTGTTCGGCCCGCTGCTGGATGCCGCGCCGACCCTGGGCGCCGGCCTGGACTGGAAGACCAGCCTGCAGGAGCTGACCGCCGCACGCGGGCTGGGTCCGCCGTCCTACCTGGTGACCTCGACCGGCCCCGACCATGACAAGGAGTTCACAGCGGTGGTCGTGGTGATGGAAACCGAGTACGGGTCGGGCGTGGGTCGCTCCAAGAAGGAGGCCGAGCAGAAGGCGGCATCGGCGGCGTACAAGACGCTGGAGTCCCTCGAAGCGCTGGACTCCGTCGAGAAATCGTCGGCTCAACTCTAGGGTGATGACCCGCCTCACCCGGCTGCGCCGGGCTTGCGATCATCACGGGGTTCGATGGTGATGACCCGCTTCACCCGGCTGCGCCGGGCTTGCGATCATCACGGGGTTCGATGGTGATGACCCGCTTCACCCGGCTGCGCCGGGCTTGCGATCATCACTGAATGCCCGAACTACCCGAAGTCGAGGTGGTGCGGCGCGGTCTGCAGGCTCACGTGGTGGGCAAGATGATCACCGCTGTCCGGGTTCACCATCCCCGTGCCGTGCGCCGGCACGAAGCCGGGCCCGCGGACCTGAGCGCGCGCCTGCTGAACGCCCGTATCACCGGAACCGATCGGCGCGGTAAGTATCTGTGGCTGATGCTGGACACCGCGGATGCCGAGCACGCCGAACCGGACACCGCGCTTGTCGTGCACCTGGGCATGAGCGGCCAGATGTTGCTGGGCGTGGTCCCGAAAGCCGACCACGTCCGGATTTCCGCGTTGCTCGACGACGGGACGGTGCTGAGTTTCGCCGACCAGCGGACCTTCGGTGGTTGGATGCTGGCCGATCTGGTGACCGTGGACGGCAGCGTGGTCCCCGAACCCGTCGCACATCTGGCGCGTGATCCGCTGGACCCTCGATTCGACGCCGAAGCGGTGGTGGATGTGCTGCGGCGCAAGCACTCCGAGATCAAGCGGCAATTGCTCGATCAGCAGGTGGTGTCCGGAATCGGCAACATCTATGCCGACGAGGCACTGTGGCGGGCCAAGGTCAACGGCGCGCGCATCGCTGCCACCCTGTCCCGCCGCCGGTTGGCGGCCGTCCTGGATGCGGCGGCCGGGGTCATGCGCGAGGCGCTGGCCAAGGGCGGCACGTCGTTCGATTCGCTTTATGTCAACGTCAACGGTGAATCCGGTTACTTCGACCGTTCGCTGGACGCCTACGGCCGGGAAGGAGAGCACTGCCGTCGTTGCGGCGCGGTGATGCGCCGGGAGAAGTTCATGAACCGCTCGTCGTTTTACTGCCCGCGCTGCCAACCCAGGCCGCGGAACTAGCGCCCCCAGGGCCGAGATGCACGGGGTAGAGACAGGAGAAAAGGAGCCATGACGGAACTGTGGGTGGAGCGCACCGGCACCCGCCGGTACACCGGACACAGCTCGCGGGGAGCACAGGTGCTGATCGGCAGCGAGGACGTCGACGGGGTTTTCACTCCCGGTGAGTTGATGAAGATCGCACTCGCCGCGTGTAGCGGGATGTCCAGTGACCAGCCGCTGGCCCGCCGCCTCGGCGATGGGTATCGGGCGGTTGTCCGGGTGTCCGGCGCCGCCGATCGGGAGAACGAGATCTACCCACTGCTGGAGGAGAAGCTCGAACTGGACTTGTCCGGCCTCACTGCCCAGGAGAAAGAGCGCCTGCTGGTGGTGGTCAACCGGGCCATCGACGCGGTCTGCACCGTCGGGCGCACCCTGAAGGCCGGTACCGGCGTCACCTTCGAGGTGGCCGATGTCGAATCCTGAGGTGCGGCTGACCGCCTGGGTGCACGGCCACGTCCAGGGCGTGGGGTTTCGCTGGTGGACTCGCTGCCGGGCGCTGGAGCAGGGCCTGACCGGCTATGCGGCCAACCAGGCAGACGGCCGGGTGCTGGTGGTCGCCAACGGGTCGCGGGAGGCCGGCGAACGGCTTCTCGAACTCCTGCAGGGCGGCGATACGCCGGGCCGGGTGGACAAAGTCGTGGCCGACTGGTCGGAGCCGACGGAGCGGTTCAGCGGTTTCGTCGAACGGTGACGGCTCTCCCGGAGAGGCTGAAGTGGCCGGTGTGACCAGAGCGACGCCAGTCATCCATCGCGGCACGCACTGTGGCCGAAACTGCCGTCCGGGCGGTCGCGTGCGGCGGGGGGTGGGCCACTCCGGGCGGTAATCTGGCCCCTCGTGTACCTCAAGAGTCTGACGCTCAAGGGCTTCAAGTCCTTCGCCGCGCCAACGACTCTGCGTTTCGAGCCGGGCATCACCGCCGTCGTCGGGCCCAATGGATCGGGCAAGTCGAACGTGGTCGACGCGCTGGCCTGGGTGATGGGGGAGCAGGGCGCCAAGACGTTGCGCGGCGGGAAAATGGAAGACGTCATCTTCGCCGGCACCTCGTCACGCGCGCCGCTGGGCCGCGCCGAGGTCACCGTCACCATCGACAACTCCGACAATGCACTGCCCATCGAGTACTCCGAGGTTTCGATCACCCGCCGGATGTTCCGCGACGGCGCCAGCGAATACGAGATCAACGGCAGCAGTTGCCGTTTGATGGACGTGCAGGAGCTGCTGAGCGACTCCGGCATCGGCCGCGAGATGCATGTGATCGTGGGCCAGGGCAAGCTGGACGAAATTCTGCAGTCGCGCCCGGAGGACCGTCGTTCGTTCATCGAAGAGGCCGCGGGCGTGCTCAAGCACCGCAAGCGCAAGGAAAAAGCCCTGCGCAAGCTGGATGCGATGGCCGCGAATCTGGCCCGGCTCAACGACCTGACCACCGAATTGCGCCGCCAGCTCAAACCGCTGGGCAGGCAGGCGGAAGTCGCTCGCCGGGCGCAGACCATCCAGGCCGACTTGCGCGACGCCCGGCTGCGGCTGGCCGCCGACGACCTGGTCAATCGGCGCTCCGAACGACAGGCCATCTTCGACACCGAGACCGCCATGCGCCGCGAGCACGACGAGGCTGCCGCCCGGCTGTCGGTGGCAGCCGAGGAACTGGCCGCGCACGAAGAATCGCTGACCGAGCTGTCACAACGCGCAGAGGCCATCCAGCAGACCTGGTTCCGGTTGTCGGCCCTGGCCGAGCGCGTCGGTGCGACCGTCCGCATCGCCAGCGAACGGGCCCACCACCTCGATATCGAGCCCACCCGGACCAGCGACACCGACCCGGATGCGCTCGAGGCCGAGGCCGAGCAGGTGGCGCTTTTCGAGGAGCAGCTGCTGGCCGAGCTGGCGGAGGCGCGAAATCGGCTCGACGCCGCGCGTGCCGAGCTGGCCGAACGGGAGCGCCGTGCCGTCGAGGCCGACAAAGCGCATATGGCGGCGGTGCGCGCCGAAGCCGACCGCCGTGAGGGCCTGGCGCGGCTGGCCGGGCAGGTGGAGACGATGAGGGCGCGCGTCGAATCGATCGACGACAGCGTCGCGCGGTTGTCCGAGCGGATCGAACACGCCGCTGCTCGGGCGCAGCAGACCCGCGCCGAGTTCGAGAGCGTGCAAAGCCGGGTCGGCGAACTGGACCAAGGCGAGGTGGGCCTCGACGAGCAGCATGAGCGCACGATGGCCGCGCTGCGCCTGACCGACGAACGGGTCGGAGAGCTACAGGCCGCCGAACGTGCCGCCGAACGGCAAGTGGCATCGTTGCGGGCCCGCATCGACGCGCTGTCGGTGAGCCTGGAGCGCAAGGACGGCACCGCGTGGCTGGCCCGAAATCACGGCGCCGCAGGGCTTTTCGGTTCGGTGGCCGAATTGGTCAAGGTGCGCTCGGGTTACGAGGCGGCGCTGGCCGCGGTGCTGGGCTCGGCGGCCGACGGGTTGGCCGTCGAGAGCCTGGTCGCCGCACGTAGCGCGGTCACCGCGCTGAAAGACGCCGACGGCGGTCGCGCTGCGTTGGTGCTCGGCGACTGGCCGGCCTCGCCGCCGCCGCCCGTGGGCCTACCCGGCGGGGCCACCTGGGCGCTGGACCTGATCGAGGTGCCGCCGCGGTTGCGCGGTGCCATGGTGGCCATGCTGTCGGACGTCGCGGTGGTCGACGACCTGGGCGCAGCGCTGAATCTGATCGCCGACCACCCCCGGCTGCGGGCGGTGACCCTCGACGGGGACCTGGTGGGTGCGGGCTGGGTGAGCGGCGGATCGGACCGCAAGGTGTCCACCCTGGAGATCGCCTCGGAGATCGAGAAAGCGCGCAACGAGCTGGCCGCGGCCGAGTCGCAGGTGGCGCAGCTCAGCGCGGCGCTGTCGGGCGCACTCACCGAGCAGAGCTCCCGTCAAGACGCCGCCGAGCAGGCGTTGGCCGCACTCAACGAATCCGACACCGCCATCTCGGCGATGTACGAACAGCTCGGGCGGTTGGGCCAGGACGCCCGGACGGCCGAGGACGAGTGGAACAGGTTGCTGGCTCAGCGCGAGGACTTGGAAGCCGGCCGGGGCCGGACCCTCGACGAGGTCGTGGAACTCGAGGCCCGGTTGCGCAACGCACAACAGACCGAGCACGTTCAGGCGAACGAACCTGCCGACCGGCAGCAGGTCGCCGCCGCCGCGGACGCGGCGCGCAGCTTCGAAGTGGAGGCGCGGCTGGCCGTGCGCACCGCGGAGGAGCGCGCCAACGCGGTCCGGGGGCGGGCCGATTCGCTGCGGCGGGCGGCTGTGGCCGAGCGCGAGGCGCGGGTTCGGGCCGAACAGGCGGCGGCCGCCCGGTTACGCGCTGCGGCGGTGGCTGCGGCGGTGGCCGAATCCGGGCGTCTGCTGGCCTGGCGCCTGAACCGGGTGGTGGATGCCGCCTCGCAACTGCGCGACGAGTTGGCCGCCGAGCGGCAGCAGCGATCCGCAGCCCTGGCCGCCGTGCGCGAGGAGACCAACCTGCTCAGTGCCCGGGTGGCGGCGCTCACCGATTCGCTGCATCGCGACGAGGTGGCGAACGCGCAGGCCGCGCTGCGGATCGAGCAGCTCGAGCAGACGGTGCTGGAACAGTTCGGGATGGCGTCGGCCGACCTGATCGCCGAGTACGGCCCGGATGTGCCGTTGCCCCCCACGGACTTGGAGATGGCCGAGTTCGAGCAGGCCCGCGAGCGGGGCGAGCAGGTGGTTGCGCCGGCCCCGATGCCGTTCGACCGCGCCACCCAGGAGCGCCGCGCCAAGCGCGCCGAGCGGGAACTGAACGAGCTGGGCAGGGTCAACCCGCTGGCCTTGGAAGAGTTCGCCGCGCTGGAAGAGCGGTACAACTTCCTGTCCACCCAGCTCGAAGACGTCAAGGGTGCCCGCAAAGATCTGCTCGACGTGGTCGCCGACGTCGACGCCCGCATCCTGCAGGTCTTCAGCGAGGCGTTCTTCGATGTCGAACGCGAATTCCAAACCGTGTTCACCGCGCTGTTCCCAGGTGGGGAAGGCCGCCTGCGCCTGACCCAGCCCGACGACATGCTCACCACCGGCATCGAGGTCGAGGCCCGGCCACCCGGCAAGAAAGTCACCCGGCTGTCTTTGCTGTCCGGCGGCGAGAAGGCCCTGACCGCGGTGGCGATGCTGGTCGCCATCTTCCGGGCCCGCCCTTCGCCGTTCTACATCATGGACGAGGTGGAGGCCGCGCTGGACGACACCAATCTGCGCCGGTTGATCGGCCTGTTCGAGATGCTGCGCGACCGTTCGCAGCTGATCATCATCACCCACCAGAAGCCCACCATGGAGGTGGCGGACGCGCTGTACGGGGTGACGATGCAGGGCGACGGGATCACCGCCGTCATCTCGCAGCGGATCCGGGGTCAACAGGTGGACCGGCTGGTCGCCAACTCTTCATAAGAGAGTTTCGGCGTCCGGCGGCAATCGGACATAATCGCGCGGCTCAAGCGGCGCGCTACTTCCTGCTCGTCTCTAGCCGCACGCAGTTCCGCGCTGTGGCGCGGCTTGATGGGGGACGCTGAGCGGCGTGCGCTGAGCTGCACTGCGATGCGGTCCTATCGTGCTCATCATCAGAGTGAGTGACAGTTGCTTGTGAACGTCCTGATCGAGGGTGCCTGTGGCCTCGCCAACGGCGGAGGGCTGGCTTAGCCAACATTTGTTCGCCGCCGTGGCGGCGCGCGATGGGTCCATCGGCTGAATTGCGTGTCCGCCCAGAACGCGAACAGCCAGCCAGGGTCGGCGCACCAGGCAGATCGCGACAGCAGGCTTGGCGCGCAGCGGTTTCGCCCTCTGAGGATATGTCCGCGCCAGATTTTGGGGGAATCACTTGACTGAAGTTATCCTCGTATATGACAATTTCTTCAGAAGCCTCTTTAGGGAGGCTGCTGTAGGAGTTCATCACCTGCGCGACATACGCCCTTCTCACTGAGCTGGGAGGACTAACTGTCCGAACGCTTCGGAACCTCGGAGGCTCGCGGGCGGTGTTCTTCAGCGCTAGCTGTAATGCGGCCCGTCATGGCGAAAGGAACAGAAATTGTCGTACTTGGTGGTATCGCCAGAGCTTGTGAGCCTTGCGGCGGGCCACCTGGGCGATATCGGGTCGGCGCTCAGCGCTGCCAACGCGGTCGCTTCGCTTCCTACTACCGGGCTTATCGCCGCGGGTGCTGACGAGGTTTCGGCGGCGATTGCGGCGCTCATTCGTGGCCATGCGCAGGCGTATCAGTCGATGAGTGCACAGGTAGCTGTCTTCCACGACGAGTTTGTCGAGGCCCTGGCGGCTGGTGCCAGTTCATACTCCAGCGCCGAGGCGACCAACAAATCGCCGCTGGAGATGGCCGCGGGTGTGGTCAACGCGCCGGCTGCGGCGCTGTTGGGCCGGCCGCTGATCGGCAACGGGGCCGATGGGTCGCCGGGATCCGGGCAGCCGGGCGGGCCAGGGGGGCTGTTGTACGGAAGTGGTGGTCGTGGCGGCTCGGGGGGGTTCGGGCAGCAAGGCGGCCCAGGTGGGCCAGCCGGGCTGATCGGCAACGGCGGGGCCGGCGGCGCGGGCGGCACGGGCGCAGGCGGAGGCGTCGGTGGCCTCGGTGGCCTGCTTTACGGCTCCGGCGGGGCTGGCGGAGCTGGGGGGATCGCCGGACCGGCCGGGACCGGCGGTGCCGGCGGCGGCGGCGGCAACGCCGTGTTCTGGGGCCACGGCGGAGTTGGTGGGGCTGGTGTGGCCAGCGGTGCCGGCGGCGGCGGCGGCAACGGCGGAATGCTCTACGGCAACGGCGGGGCTGGCGGTGCTGGCGGAGTGGGCGTTGCCGGTGCGGGCACCGGTGGGCATGGCGGTCAAGGAGGCAACGCTGTCGGTTTGTGGGGCAGTGGTGGCGCCGGCGGGGACGGCGGCATCGGTGGCGCCGGAG
Source organism: Mycobacterium sp. NGS49 (assembly GCF_059812565.1). NCBI lineage: Bacteria > Bacillati > Actinomycetota > Actinomycetes > Mycobacteriales > Mycobacteriaceae > Mycobacterium > Mycobacterium sp. NGS49. The sequence continues at coordinate 223,716 of NZ_JCALCX010000009.1, forward strand.
CCGACGGCGTTAATCCTGGTATGGCATCTCCGACAACACCGGCGGGTGACGGAACGGACAACACCAACAACCATGGGAAGGCCGGGGGCGACGGCTATGGCGGCATCGTTACCGGACAAGCCGGCGGTAACGGCGGCGGAGCCGGGACCGTCTTCACCAACCCCGCAGACGGGCTCGCTGGCGGCAAAGGCGGTGACGGCGGCTCGGGCGCAGTGGGGGGCGCGGGCGGCACGGGCGGCGCGGCCGTAGATGGCGCCACGGCCGGCGGGGCTGCCGTCGGCGGACGCGGCGGCCCCGGCGGCACCGGCGGCGCCGGCGCGCCCGGCGGCGCCGGGGGTGCCGGTGGCCTAGCCGGTAGCGAGTACGCCCCTGACAACAGTCGTGGCGGCACCGGCGGCACGGGCGGCGACGGTGGCACCGGCGCGCCCGGTGGCAGGGGCGGACGAGGCGGCCTCGGCGGCGATTCCGACGGCAACGTGACTTATGACGCAAACGGCGGACGGGGCGGCGCTGGCGGTCGCGGCGGGGATGCCGCCAGTAACGCCGGAAGCGGGGGCGCAGGCGGGCTCGGTGGCGCCGGGGGGCACGGCGGGCTGCTGTTGGGCGACGGTGGCACGGGCGGTTCCGGAGGGGCTGGCGGCACCGGCGGAGCGGGCGCCTCGGGTGGTGTCGGGGGAGCGGCTGGAGCGGGCGGCGACTCGCTCAATAAGCGCGCCGGTGACGGCGGCTTCGGCGGTGACGGCGGCGCTGGCGGTGACGGCGGGACTGGCGGTGCCGGTGCGGCCGGCGGCGCGGGCGGTAGAGGTGGACTGTTGGGGCTCGCCGGCAGTGACGGGGTCGGCGGGATGGGCGGTACCGGCGGTGCGGGAGGTGCCGGCGGTGACGGCGGCAACGGCGGTCCCGCGGGAACAGGTGCCAACCCCGGCGACGGCGGCGACGGCGGCATTGGCGGCACGGGTGGCCAAGGTGGTCTCGGCGGCGTCGGCGCTCAGGGCAGCGCCGGCTTCGGTGAGGTCGGCGCCGCAGGCAAGGCGGGCCAGCACGGATCGAAGGGCTGATCGCGACGGGCGACATCCGACGGCGGCGAGGAACGATGATGGCCTACTTGCCGACAGCACCAAAAACCGTCGGGGCGGCGGCCGGGGATTTCGCCAGGATCGGGTCAGCGATCAGTGCTGCCATTGCGGTGGTGGCTCCGACTACGGAATTGTCAGCCACCGCTGCGAACGTTTTGGCGCCACCATTTCAATGCGGTTTCGCGGGAATGCCCAAGCGGATCAGAACGGAGGTGCCCTACGCCCTGCTTGAGATCTATCGCGAACCATAAGCAGGTCCTAGTGTCTCGGCCATCTCGAGCGAGAAGTCCGGCACGGCATCGAATCCTATTGTGCCACCGGGCATTCCGAACCACTCTCAAAATTGAATATCATTATTGATTTACCCAACACAATCAGTACTGATTGCATGTCGTTAATGAGTTGCTGGCATTTACCGTAAAAACGCAAGCTCCGCACCCATGTGCTGAATAATCGGCACTGACGTTACGCTGCTGTCAAATGCAGTGCCGCCGCGGCCTTTGCGGACACAATGGTAGGGAGGAACGATCTATGGATTTCGTTGTGCTGCCTCCTGAGGTGAACTCGGCGCTGCTGTTCAGCGGTGCCGGATTGGGGCCGACATTGACGGCAGCGGCAGCTTGGGATGGCCTGGCCAACGAACTGAGCGCGGCCGTGACCTCGTTTTCCTCGGTAACTTCAGGCCTGGTGGGTTCGGCGTGGCAAGGTGCTGCGTCTGGGGCGATGGCGGGCGCGGCGGCACCGTTGCTCGAGTGGCTGCGTGCAGCGGCGGCATACGTCGGAGACGCGGCCGCCGGCGTTCGGGTGTCGGCGGCGGCGTTCGAGGCGGCGGTCGCGGCGACGGTGCAGCCGGAGATCGTCGCAGTCAACCGCGCTCAGCTGATGTCGCTGGTGGCCTCAAATCTGCTGGGTCAGAATGCCCCGGCTATCGCCGCCGCAGAGGCCCAATACGAGCAGATGTGGGCTCAAAATGTGGGCGCCATGTTCGGTTACCACGCTGAGGTCTCAGCAGCTGCTTCGTCCTTGGCGCCGTTGAGCGTGCCGCGGAACCTGTTGGGAGTGGTCGGCGTTGCCAAAGTCGCCGCAGCCGGTGCCTTCCGCAACCTGGGCCTGGCGAACGTCGGACAGGGCAACATCGGCAACGCCAACATCGGCGATTTCAACTTCGGGTCGGGCAACACCGGTAGCGGAAACGTCGGCAGTGGCAACATGGGTAGCGGCAACTTCGGTTTTGGCAACTCGGGTGCGGAGTTGACCGCGGGCCTCACCAATTTCGGATTCGGCAACACCGGTAGCAACAACATCGGATTCGGCAACACCGGTGACAACAACATCGGATTCGGCAACACCGGAAACAACAACATTGGCCTCGGGTTGATCGGCACTGGTGGAGCAGGGTTCGGCGGATGGAACTCCGGAACGGGCAACATCGGATTGCTCAATTCGGGAACCGGGAACGTCGGCATCGGCAACTCCGGCACTGGTAACTGGGGAATTGGTAACTCTGGAGAAGGCTACAACACCGGTATCGGTAACTCGGGCACCGTGAACACAGGCTTCTTCAACTCGGGGCTAGCCAACACAGGAACCGGCAATACAGGCAATTACAACACCGGCAGCTTCAACCCTGGCACCGGTAACTCCGGCGACCTGAACCTAGGTAACTTCAACACAGGCGTGTTCAACAGCGGCAATTACAACACCGGCTTTGCGAACTCAGGAAATGTCAACACCGGCGCTGTGATCAGCGGCAATTCAAACAACGGCATCCTATGGCGAGGCGATAACCAGGGCTGGCTGTTCGGACATGGCCCCGGCTACGGCAACTCGACGACCGAACCTTCTTCGGGCTTTTTCAACAGCGGCGTCGGTACTGAATCGGGGGCTTTCAACACCGGCATCAACAACTCCGGGTTGTTCAACTCGTCTTCGGGAGCCGACGGCAACTCCGGCCTCGCCAACACCGGTGTGTTGACGTCGGGACTATCGAACTCCGGCAACACCGTGTCTGGACTTTTCAATTCCAGCACCCAGGGCACCGGGACGGTCGCCTACCTCTCCGGTGGATTCAACACCGGAACCAACATTTCGGGATTCTTTCAGGGTGGCGAATCCAAATTAAACCTCGGCTTCGCAAACGACGGTGCATACAATATTCTCGCCAACGCCAATGTCGGGAACTACAATCTACTCGGCAGCGGAAATATCGGTAGCTTGAACCTCTTCGGCAGCGGAAATCTCGGTAGCTCCAATCTATTTGGCAGCGGAAATGTCGGTAGCTTCAACCTCTTCGGCAGTGGAAATGTCGGCAGCAACAACTTCGCCAGCGGAAACATTGGCAGCTACAATGCAGGTCCCGGCAATCTCGGCAACTACAACATCGGAATCGGCAACTTCGGCACCGCGAATACTGGTTTCGCGAATGCCGGCAATTCAAACCGGGGTCTGGCCAACTCCGGTAGAAATAATATCGGCCTCGGAAATACCGGCAATAACAATATCGGAATCGGACTCACTGGTGAAAACCAGGTCGGATTCGGTGCATTGAATTCGGGTAGCGGCAACACCGGTTTTTTGAACTCCGGGTCCGGAAATATAGGTCTACTCAACTCTGGCACCGGAAACGTGGGAATTGGAAACTCCGGCACCGGAAACACAGGCGCCCTGAATGCCGGCAACCTCAACTGGGGTATCGAGAACGCAGGCAACGGAAACTCTGGCCTGCTCAACGCGGGAAGCTACAACACAGGTACAGCGAACACCGGTAGCTTCAACACGGGTGCCGTTAATTCTGGCAGCTACAACTCCGGTGCAATGAACCCGGGTGACACGAACACCGGCAATTTCAATATCGGCAATATCAACACCGGCAGCGGCAACCCCGGCAGCATGAACACCGGGCTACTCAATCAAGGAGATGTCAACACCGGAGCTCTGAACACGGGCAACTTGAACAACGGCTTCTTGCGCGCTGGTGATAATCAGGGCCAAATTAGCATCAACATCTCGTACACAACTCCTTACCTCCCCATTAATCAACAGCTGGTGGTACCAGTAAATTTGGGTGTGACCTTTCCCGCCATGGCCGTGCCGATTACGCAGGCCGGGACAGTTTTTGACAGGCACTACTATCTGAACGACGTGTTCTACTTCGGCCCCGTCATTCTGGGCGCGTCTACTTTGACCACTCCGACGGTCACGCTTACTGTCGGCGGACCGGCGGTCACCATTCCCATCAGCTTTGTCGGTGCCGTAGAGAGTCGCACGATCACATTCCTGGACATCCCAGCCGCGCCCGGCTTCGGGAATTCGACCACCAATCCATCCTCTGGCTTCTTGAACACCGGCGCTGGCCGCATTTCCGGCTTCGGGAACTTCGGCGCTGGTAGTTCGGGCATGTGGAACAGCGGCATGTCGAGCGCGATCGGAAATTCAGGGTTTCAAAACTTCGGTGCACTGCAGTCGGGGTGGGCGAATCTGGGCACCGGCGTCTCGGGCTTCTACAACACGAGCGCGGTCGACTTAGTTTCACCTGCCAATGTGTCGGGTCTCGCAAATGTGGGCACCGACCTCGCCGGTATGTTCCGCAGCGCGACCGGCACAACCTTCAATCTCGGTGTTGCCGACAATGGCCAGCTCAATCTAGGCAGCGGAAACCTGGGCAGCTTCAATGTAGGCAGCGCAAATATCGGTAGCTACAACCTCGGCAGCGCCAATCTTGGTCTTTATAACGTTGGTTCCGCAAATCATGGCGTATATAATTTTGGGCCAGCGAACGTAGGTGACTTCAATGTCGGGTTGGCGAACTTGGGCAGCTACAACCAGGGTATCGCCAACACAGGCAACTACAACCAAGGCCTTGCCAACACGGGCAGCAACAACGTTGGCTTCGCCAACACCGGGTCAAGCAATTACGGCATCGGACTCACCGGCGACCATCAAGTCGGCATCGTGGGGCTGAATTCTGGCTCCGGAAATATTGGATTTTTCAATTCTGGTACAAATAACGTCGGTCTATTCAATTCAGGCCACGGTTCTTTCGGAATCGGCAACTCAGGTAGCATAAACACGGGACTATTGAACACTGCTATCACGAACACTGGCATTTTCAATTCCGGGAGCGTCAACACCGGCATCGCCAATGCGGGCAACTTCAACACCGGATCCTACAACGCCGGCAACACGAACACCGGAATGGCTAACCGCGGCGATTTCAATACAGGCTGGTATAACGTCGGGAACGGTAGCACGGGCTTCGCGAACCAGGGCAATATCGGCACGGGTGCGTTCATAACCGGGGACATGAACAATGGCTTTTTCTGGCGTGGCAACAATCAGGGGCTGCTCGGTGTTCATTATGCTATTCTCATTCCCGAGATTCCCGCGCATCTCGACATCGACGTGCCCCTCAACATCCCCCTCAATGCTGGCTTCACGAACACCGTATACAGCGGTATCACCCTTGAGGACCTTCATTTCGGCTTCACCACGCCGATCGGCCCAATACCTTTTGCCTCGGGGTTTATTAATTCCGTCACACTGTCACCAATCACGGTAAGTGGCCCGCAATTCTCCGGCAATATTGGCGAGAATGATGGTTCGACGATTATAAAGATCCCTGCGACGGCAAGCATCGGACCCGTCGACTGGACGCTGATCGACATTCCGGCGTCTACCGGCTTCTTCAACTCGACGACATCGGCGTCTTCCGGATTTTTCAATAGCGGATCGGGAAACGTATCCGGGATCGCAAACTTCGGTGCAAACGTGTCCGGCTTCCAGAACGTCGCGGTAGGGGGAACCTCCGGACTGAGAAACTACGGATCGCTGGTGTCGGGTTTGGCGAACTTGGGCGACACGGTATCCGGGTTGTTCAACACTGGCATCAACACCCCGGCCAACGTCTCGGGAATATCGAATACCGGGAGCGACCTCGCCGGATTCTTCGTCGACTACCAACAGGGTACGTCTATGTTCAACTTGGGGCTGGCCAACGTCGGGCACGAAAACTTGGGCTTCGGCAATTTTGGCAACAGCAATCATGGTCTTGGCAATATTGGGAGTTTCAACGTCGGCGATAGCAACATCGGCATTTATAGCGTAGGCTCCGGAAACCAGGGGATATACAACTTCGGCCTGGCAAATCTGGGCGATTTCAACATCGGCGTGGCGAACCTGGGCCACTTCAATCAGGGCGTCGGAAACTTGGGTAACTACAACCAGGGATTCGCCAATTCCGGCAGCAATAATATCGGCTTCGGTAACACCGGCAGCAACAACGTCGGAGTCGGGCTCACCGGTGACAATCAAGTCGGATTCGGAGCCCTGAACTCGGGCCTCAGCAATTCGGGCATCTTCAATTCAGGCAGCGGCAATATTGGTCTATTCAACTCGGGAACCGGGAATATCGGCATCGGCAATTCTGGCGCCGGCAACTTTGGTATTGGCAATACCGGGAGCACGAACACCGGCGTTTTCAACGCCGGCGCTGTCAACACCGGTTTACTCAACCCCGGTAGGGTCAATACAGGGATCGGCAACACCGGTAATTTCAACTCGGGCAGCTTCAACACGGGCAATGTCAACACAGCCGGATTCAATCCGGGCTCGTACAACACCGGCTATCTGAACACAGGGAACTTCAACACTGGGTTTGCGAACTCGGGCAATGTCGACACCGGTGCCTTCATCTCCGGAAATTACAGCAATGGCTTGCTGTGGAGAGGTGACCGCCAGGGCTTATGGGGCGTAAGCATTGTAGAGACGATTCCTGACACAGGGATCCCGTTGCACCTTCATGTGCCGATCTACTTCGACGTGCCGATCAACGGAACCTTGGGTGTACTCAGTATCCATGGATTCCAGATTCCCGCGGTCGACATCCAGTGGACGTTCTTTGACGATATCGCGACCAGAGGGGTGCACGTCAGCCCTATTAATATTCCAGACATTGACATCAGTATGCCAAACGTGTCTTTCAACCTCGGCACGGGCCCGGGACCGCTGGTCGATATTGTCGGCGTCGGGAGTCTACTGCCGATTCAGATCCCGATTGTCGATATCCCCGCCGCTCCGGGCTTCGGAAACAGCAGCACTGCTCCGTCGTCGGGCTTCTTCAATACCGGTCCAGGTACGGTGTCGGGATTTGGCAATAACGGCTTCAATAGTTCCGGCGTCCTGAACCTGAGTGGTGGTGGTTCGGGGCTCTCCGGCTATAAGAATGCCGGCGCGATGTTGTCCGGAGCGTTCAACAGCGGGAACACCATCTCCGGATTTTTGAACGCAAGTAGCAGCGTGTTGCCTTTTAGCTCGCCCGCACTTATTTCAGGATTGGGGAATTTTGGCGTAGATATGTCTGGCTTCGCCAGCCAGACTTTTATAGCTAATCTGGGCATCGCGAACATCGGCGTCGGGAACCTCGGCAATGGCAACACTGGTGTGAGCAATGTCGGTGCCGGGAACCTCGGTGATTACAACCTGGGTGTGGGCAACATTGGCAGCTTCAATGTCGGCCCCGGGAATCACGGCATCTACAACTTCGGTACGGCGAACCTGGGTGATTACAACATCGGGCTGGCGAACCTAGGCAACAACAACCAGGGGTTTGCCAACGCGGGCAACTACAACCAGGGCCTTTCCAACACCGGAAGCAACAATATCGGCTTCGCCAACACCGGCAGCAACAACTACGGCATCGGACTTACCGGCGACAATCAGGTCGGGTTCGGCGCCCTGAACTCCGGCAGTGCAAACATCGGGCTCTTCAACTCCGGCACCGGCAACGTCGGACTGTTCAATTCGGGCAGCAATAACGTCGGGTTCTTCAACTCCGGCACGGGCAACACCGGCCTGGGCAGCCCCGGCATCAGCAACATCGGCATCGCGAACACCGGCGGCGCCAACTGGGGGCTGTGGAATCCGGGTACCGGCAACACCGGCATCGCCAACGCGGGCAGCCACAACACCGGCTTGCTCAACACCGGCAACGTCAACACCGGCATCGCCAACCCCGGCAGCTACAACACCGGCAGCTACAACATCGGCGACCTGAACACCGGCAACGTCAACCCCGGCGACTACAACACCGGCCTGTTCAACACGGGCAACTACAACACCGGCTTGGCGAATTCAGGCAACGTCAACACCGGAGCCTTCATCACTGGCAACATGAGCAACGGCATTTTGTGGCGCGGTGACTACCAAGGCCTCTGGGGTGCGTACCTAGCCATCTCTATTCCTGAATTCCCCTTGCTGAATTTCGATGTCAACATTCCGATCAACATCCCTATTCGCGCCGACCTCGGCCAACTCGGAGTCAACGGCTTCACTATCCCGGTGGTGACGATCAACGCGGCTGGCATCACGGACTTCAGCATCGGGCCGATCAGCATTCCCACGATCACTGGCACCTTGCCCGTGATCGATGTGACTATCGGCGGACCAGATACCTCCATACCGATCGCGATCAGAAGCGGTGTGGGTCCCATCAACATTGTGTTACTCGACATTCCAGCGGCTCCGGGCTTTGGAAATTCGACCACCGCCGCCTCGTCGGGCTTCTTCAACTCCGGTACCGGCGCGGCATCTGGCTTCGGGAACGTTGATGGCCGCAACTCAGGCTTCGTCAATACCGGCCTGCCGGGCGCGCCAGGAAATTCGGGCATCCAGAACTTCGGCTCGCTGCAGTCGGGATGGGCGAACCTGGGCAATACCGTGTCAGGTCTTGGCAATACCAGCACCGCCGGTTTGGCCACGGCCGGTGGTATCTCCGGCCTGAGCAACGTCGGCACGAGCTTGGCGGGGGTCCTCGATGGAACGAACGGGACAGTTATCAATTTCGGTGTCGCAGACCTCGGCAGACTCAATGTAGGCAGCGGAAACCACGGCATCTACAACATCGGAGGCGCAAACCTCGGAAACAGCAACATCGGCTTCGGCAACATCGGAATCTTCAACGCGGGCGCCGGGAACCTCGGTGATTACAACCTGGGTGTGGGCAACATTGGCAGCTTCAATGTCGGCCCCGGGAATCACGGCATCTACAACTTCGGTACGGCGAACCTGGGTGATTACAACATCGGGCTGGCGAACCTAGGCAACAACAACCAGGGGTTTGCCAACGCGGGCAACTACAACCAGGGCCTTTCCAACACCGGAAGCAACAATATCGGCTTCGCCAACACCGGCAGCAACAACTACGGCATCGGACTTACCGGCGACAATCAGGTCGGGTTCGGCGCCCTGAACTCCGGCAGTGCAAACATCGGGCTCTTCAACTCCGGCACCGGCAACGTCGGACTGTTCAATTCGGGCAGCAATAACGTCGGGTTCTTCAACTCCGGCACGGGCAACACCGGCCTGGGCAGCCCCGGCATCAGCAACATCGGCATCGCGAACACCGGCGGCGCCAACTGGGGGCTGTGGAATCCGGGTACCGGCAACACCGGCATCGCCAACGCGGGCAGCCACAACACCGGCTTGCTCAACACCGGCAACGTCAACACCGGCATCGCCAACCCCGGCAGCTACAACACCGGCAGCTACAACATCGGCGACCTGAACACCGGCAACGTCAACCCCGGCGACTACAACACCGGCCTGTTCAACACGGGCAACTACAACACCGGCTTGGCGAATTCAGGCAACGTCAACACCGGAGCCTTCATCACTGGCAACATGAGCAACGGCATCCTCTGGCGTGCGGACAGGCAGGGCCTGCTGTCGGCCAATTACACCATCATGGTCGACAGGATAAATGCGTTCTTTACGGTGGACGCGCCGATCAACATTCCCGTCACCGGAACAATTACTGACGTAGATATTCCGGCAATAACCATTCCTGAAATTGCGGCCAGCGGCATTCTAAATTTTCCTGGACTCAGCGGAAAGGTATTGGCTCCGGTCGGCCCTATTCATATCCACGGCGGCGACAGCTCAGCGCCCGACACCACGCCGATCACATTAAGCTTCGGCAACCAGCCGGCGATCAACCTCAACGTCGGCGCGGCGGACGGCTCGACCGGAATACACATCGCCGGCAACGCCGGTGTCGGTCCGGTCTACATTCCGCTCATCGACTTGCAAGCGGCCCCGGGCTTGTTCAATTCCACATCACGCCCATCCTCGGGCGTGCTCAATTGGGGTCAGGGCACCACATCGGGCTTCCTCAACGCCGGTGGCAGCAATTCGGGCTTGTTCAACGTCGCCACCGGTGACGTAGGGAACTCCGGGTTCCAGAACTACGGGTCGCAGCTCACCGGTCTGGCAAATTTCGGTGACACCGTGTCTGGCTGGCTCAACACCAGTACCGCATCGCCCGGCAACGTGTCTGGTTTCGGCAACATCGGCGCCAACCTTGCCGGGTGGTTGAGGAATGGCCCAACCGGCACGAGTTTCAACATAGGTCTTGCTGACCTCGGGTCCTGGAACCTCGGCAGCGCCGACTTGGGCGCCGCCAACCTGGGCAATGGGAACATCGGCGACTACAACCTGGGCAACGGGAATATCGGTCACCTCAACATCGGAGATGGCAACCTCGGCAGCTACAACCTAGGTAGCGGAAACATTGGCCGTGGCAACTGGGGATTCGGTAATTCTGGTCCCTTGCTGACGGCGGCCCTACAGAACATCGGTTTCGGCAACACCGGCAGTTTCAACGTCGGCTTCGGCAACACCGGCAACAACAACATCGGATTCGGTAACGCCGGGGACGGAAACATCGGCATCGGCCTCGACGGCAACGCGCAATATGGATTCGGCGGATGGAATACCGGCAGCGGCAACATCGGCCTGTTCAACTCGGGCACGGGGAATCTCGGCTTTTTTAATTCGGGCACCGGAAACTGGGGTATCGGAAATTCAGGTAGCTACAACACGGGTGTCGGCAACGCGGGGAGCGTCAATTCCGGATCCTTCAACACCGGACTGGTCAACACTGGTATCGGCAATGCGGGCAATCTGAACACCGGCCTCTACAACGCGGGCAACACAAATACCGGAAGCTTCAATCCTGGCTCCTACAACACCGGGAACTTCAATTCCGGCCGCTATAATTCTGGCTATTTCAACACCGGCAACTCCAATACAGGGATCGCTAACTCTGGAAACGTCAACACCGGGGCCTTTATATCTGGCAATTACAGCAACGGCTTTCTCTGGCGTGGGGACTATCAGGGATTGGCCAGCATCGGGTATACCAGCACCATTCCCGCAATCTCGACAAGCTATGAAGTCAGATCCGACATCGAGATACCGATTTACGGCACTATCGATGCCATCACCCAAGACGTTCTGACTATTGACAGATTCCCGATAGACATCAGTCTGGAGATCACATACTGCGTTCTCTACATTCCGGGCATCGGTTGCGTGCAAGAGATTACCATTCCGGTCCATGTCTACACCCAGGAATTGGGTCCCTTTTCGTTGGACTCAAGCGTACTCAACCCGCAGACCGTTATCAGCACGAGTATCTCGCAGCACAGCGCTATAGCCGACAGCGGTCTGCTCGGGCCCTACACTTTCGGCTTCGGCTGGCAACAGAGCCCGGGATTCTTCAATTCGAGCACCGCCCCGTCGTCGGGTTTTTTCAACTCCGGAACGGGCGGCGCATCAGGCTTCCTGAACCAGGGTGACGGTTCTGTTTCGGGTTTCGGAAACAGCTTCGCGCAGAACTCTGGCCTATTGAACTCAATGGGTCCCGACCTGTCCGGCCTCGCAAACGCTGGTATGGAGGCCTCCGGCTGGGAGAACTTCGGTAATTTCGTTTCCGGCGTCGGCAACACAAGCGCGCTAAATCTTCTAGACCGTGCCGCGATCTCCGGTTTCTTGAATTATGGCGCCGACTTAGCCGGTTTCTTGAACGGCGTCACGTGGCCTTAGCTGCCAGTCGACCCGATCCGCTGATTGAAAATGTGAAGGTTAAGGAGAATAAGTGTCATTTGTCATAACAACTCCGGAGTCGATGTCTTGTGCAGCAGCCGATCTTGCCGACATCGGCAACGCAATAGTCAAAGCCAGTGCCGCGGCTGGCGTGCCAACCACCGCCGTGATCGCTGCGGCTGCCGACGAGGTGTCAGCGCAGATCTCGGCGCTGTTCAGCGCCTGGGGCGAAGCGTTCCAGGCGGCCAGCTCTCAAGCACTCGTGTTTCACGACGAGTTCGTGGCAGCCGTTGCCGCTGCTGCTGAAGAGTATGGCGGCGCCGAGGTCGCCAACGCCTCGGCTCTGAAGACGCTCGAACAGGAGGTCCTCAACGTCGTCAATGCGCCCGCCCGAAGTTTGTTGGGCCGCCCGCTCGTCGGCAACGGCGTCGACGGTACGCCGGGTACTGGCCAAGACGGCGGGGCCGGTGGGTTGCTGTACGGTCGCGGCGGCAATGGCGGATCGGGAGGCGTAGGCCAAAACGGCGGGGTCGGTGGGGCCGCTGGATTGATTGGGTCCGGCGGGGCCGGCGGTGCCGGCGGTGCCGCGGGATCGACCGGCCACGCGGGGGCCGGAGGCCAAGGTGGAGCGGGTGGGCTGCTCTACGGTGGCGGCGGAACGGGCGGTAGCGGCGGAAGCGGTGCTGTCAACAGTGGCGGTGGTCTAGGCGGCAACGGCGGCAGCGCGTCGTTGTGGGGCGACGGCGGGGCGGGCGGGGCCGGCGGGGCCGCCGGAACAGGCTCAACTGCCGGCAACGGCGGCAACGGCGGCAACGCGGGGGTGTTCGGCAACGGCGGTCGCGGCGGTGCCGGCGGGCTCGGCGCCAGCGGTGCGGCGGGGGTCAATCCCGGAGAAAATACGACAAGCTACGCGTTTGATGGCGATGCCGGAGCGACGAACGCCACCGGTAGCGGCGAACCCGGCGGTAAGGGTGGAAGTGGCACCCTCGTGAGTGGCCAAGCCGGCGGTAATGGCGGAGGCGGTGGCGACGGCAATGCAATTTCGGGCCCCGTCACGGGGGGGATCGGCGGTGACGGGGGAGACGGCGGACGAGGCGCGCCGGGAGGCAGCGGCGGAATCGGCGGTAGCGGTTACGGCGACGGTGGCAACGCATGGGGCGGCAACGGCGGTAACGGCGGTGACGCCGGTGATGGTGCCCCGGGAGGCGGCGGGGGGGACGGCGGCACTGGCGTCTCGGTGAAGGGCATCGGTAGCGGTGGTAACGGCGGTACCGGGGGCCATGGCGGCACAGGCGCCGCGGGAGGCCGGGGCGGCCACGGCGGTACTGGCATCACCGGCGGCAACGCGGGTCCCGGCGGCGACGGCGGTAACGGCGGCAATGGCGGCGCAGGCGCCGACACCGCGGGTTCCGGCAGGGTTGGGGGCAACGGAGGTAGCGGCGGCCGTGGCGGCCTGCTGGTCGGCGACGGCGGGGCCGGCGGTGTCGGAGGAGCCGGCGGTGTTGGCGGCACCGGCGCTTCGGGCGGCGCCGGGGGTGGCGGGGGCGACGGCGCAAAGGGCGGTGGTGTCGGCGCGGACGGTGGTGTCGGTGGCGACGGCGGCGACGGCGGCGCCGGGGGGGCCGGCGGCAGCGGCGGCAATGGCGGGACGGGTGGCACAGGCGGCGCCGGCGGGATGATTGGTCACTCAGGCGGCCCGGGTGCAGGCGGTGCGGGCGGTCACGGTGGTGCCGGCGGTGTCGGCGGTGCGGGTGGACATGGCGGAGGGGGCCCCAGTTCGGGGAGAGATGGCAACGCCGGCGGTTTCGGTGCCGCCGGTGCCGCCGGCGATCCCGGCAGGTCGGGCTGAAATTCGTTGCCGGCAAGGCGCCAAGCCGCTCGAACGTTGGCAGTACTGGGCATCTGGGAAGTCGCTGGCTGGTGCCTCGTTGCGGCCACCCTGGCGGTGCGCCCGCCTACTCGTCGGTGGCTTTGGGTGCATTTACCTTGTGTGCGGAAGCGAGACCTGCCGCAGACATCACCCGACTGCGGCACCCGGCCACTATGCGGCCGCCGATCTCAGCGTCATTGCCGTGCAAGCCCGTTTGTTTGGTATGCGATGTCCCGGCAGAAAGTGTCAGGTCGATATGTCGGCCAATTTCACGGCGAATTGCGCCGCGTTGAATCGTCGTGTACGTGTGCCCCTTCCGATTGGTGGCGGGGCCGCATTGCCGGTGCATCGAACGAACGCAGCCGCGCCGCGTTGTGCTCAACGAGCTGCTCCGAGGGATCGCTCTGAGCATGGTGGTCGCTGCCGGCTCGGCGCAGGTTGACTGATGCCCCGGGTGGTCTGATTTCCGTGACGCTGGCGAGGCCGTCCTCGGCCGCCGCGATTAATCGGCCTCGGCGGCCACTTGCCCAGCGCCTGAACAGCTGTCGCCAGAAATGCGCGCGCTCACGCCACGTCCAACTATCAAGCATGCCGGGAGTACCTTGATCCGGACTGATGACGGCGTTGCCGACCGCCACTTCCCAGCTGATGCCCAGCTGCGGGGGGTTGTTGCCCTTCTGGCCGCGGCTTACCACGGTGGTGGTGTTCACCAGCTCCACGCCGTGGGCATAGCACCAGGCATCACGTGTCACTTCGCAGATGTCCACGACTGTGTCGTTGGCCAAATGAAGGTACTCAAGTGCCTCTGGCGTCAGGTCGACCACCACCTCGTGGCGCTCGACCAGCTCTGCTGTGTGCTGCACGATTGCGTGGAACGACAGCACCTCCGATGTTGCATCAGCAGTCGCCGCGTTACCGGTCAGGGTCGCTCTAATGGTCTCGACTTCGATCGAGTTTGCCAGCTCAACCGGCTCGGTTCCGTTCGCGAGTGCCTCTCCGTCCAGCGCTGCGCTCGGTAGTGTCAGCGCGTCCAATAGCCGGTGCCGCGCAGCCGTGATTGTCGTGACAAGTTTTTCCGTTGCTTGAACAATCGACAGTCCCGGCGTCAAAGTTTTCTGGGTAGGGCGATCTAGCATGCGCAGTTCCTTCAATAGTGCCAAGGCAAAGCTGGATCCTTCATCGGGCGATCGGCTTCGTGGCGGTGGCTGTGGTGATGTCGCCGGTACGTCGGTAATCGGCGCTGTCGGTTTGGATCCACCAGGAGAGGGGGGTGTGCAGGTTGGTGGTGGTCATGGGTGTGT
>NZ_JCALCX010000090.1:0-1607 GCF_059812565.1 Mycobacterium sp. NGS49
GATCCGCGCCGAGTTGATCTCCGGCGGCAACCACGCAAAGTCCAGAATCATCGCAACCCCAACCCAGCCAACCGTTCTGACTCGTCAGGAGCCGCTCGCGACGCGAACCGGCCCATGGCCGGATCGTAAGCCAGATCACAGTAAAAGTCTGCAGTTTCGCCAGAATTGTGTCGGCCAATTTGATAGCACGCGCGAACCATGCGTCACTAGACATCTGTCCAGCCGATTCGGGGATAAATTACTGAAATGCTGTTCCAACAATGGCTGCCGGCGCTGTCAGAAGAGCCCTTTGACGATTCCTGACACGCCGTCACCCGAGACGAGCAGACCCGAGCTGCCGGTGCCGAACACGAAGAGCCCGGAACTCGTGATGCCGGCGATGAAGAAGCCGGCGTTCTGGACTGCGGCGTTGTAGATGCCGGCGTTGCCGTACCCGGTGTTGAGGACTCCTGAGTTGCCGCCGAGGGCAAGCGTGGTGCTGGTGTTGACGTAGCCGGAGTTGCCGAAACCCGAGTTCTGCAAGCCGGAATTGCCGCTGCCTGCCGGGTCGTTGTGACCGAAGCCCGAGTTGCCGGTGCCCTCGTTGAAGAAACCCGAGTTGGACACGGATTGGGTCGTCGCGCTGAAGATGCCGGTGTTGAGGCCGCCGGCATTGAAGGCGCCGGTGTTGGTGTCGCCGGCGTTGACGAATCCGGTGTTCACGTCGCCGGCGTTGCCGAATCCGGAATTGACATCACCCGCATTCAGGAATCCGCTGTTCACATTTCCGGCATTCCCGAAGCTGGTGTTCGAATTGCCGGAATTGAAGCTGCCGGCGTTGAAGTTCCCGGAGTCGAAGAGGCCGAAGTTGCTGCTGCCGGCATTGGCGGCACCGGTATTGGTGTCGCCGGCGTTCCAGAAACCGGTATTGATGTCACCGGCATTCCCGAACCCGAAATTGCCGATGCCGGAATTGCCGAAGCCGAGGTTCCCGGTACCGGAGTTGAAGAATCCGACATTCCCGGTGCCGGAGTTGAACAGGCCGACGTTGCCGCTGCCGGAGTTGAGGGCGCCAAACCCGACCTGGTTGTCGCCGGTGAGCCCGAACCCGATGTTGTTGTTGCCGGTATTGCCGAAACCGAAATTCCCGCTGCCGGTATTGCCGAAGCCGACGTTGTTGCTGCCGAAGTTTCCGCTGCCGACGTTGCGGCTGCCGTTGTTGCCCGACCCGATGTTCGCGTCGCCGACATTGCCGCCACCGACGTTGGTGCCACCGATGTTGCCCAGGCCGAGATTGGCGCTGCCGATATTGCCGCTCCCGAGGTTCTGGCTGCCGAAATTGCCGCTGCCCAGATTGAGATTGCCGGTGTTGCCGCTCCCGAGATTGGTGTCGCCGATATTGCCGCTGCCGAAGTTGGTATTACCGATGTTGCCGCTGCCGGGGTTGGAGCTGCCGATATTGCCGCTGCCCAGGTTGGTGTCACCGATGTTGCCGCTACCGACGTTCAGCGAACCGATATTCCCGAGCCCGAGGTTGATGCCCTGAAGCGGTGCCGGAACGGAACTGGCCGCCGCCGTGGCCGCGGCCTGTGCTCGCGCCGGCACCGTCCCCAGTAGTCCGGCCAACC
>NZ_JCALCX010000091.1:0-1601 GCF_059812565.1 Mycobacterium sp. NGS49
CTGGCGGCCTCGAATACGCTGGCTATCGCCTTGGCCCCGGTGGAGGCGGTGGCGGCGCGGGCGGCGGCGACCCGGAGGAACTCGGCATAGGGGCGGGCTGCACTTGACATCGCGAGGGATGCCGGGCCCTGCCAGGCTTGGCTGGCCAGGTTCGAGGTCACCGAAGCGAAGGAGTCCGCTGCCGAACCCAGTTCCTCGGACAGCCCCGACCACGCCACCGACGCGTCGAGCATGGGCGCCGACCCAGCGCCGAGGTACATCCGCAAAGAGTTGACTTCTGGTGGAAGAACAGAAAAATTCACGACTCTTGACCTCCATTGAGCCCGATAGCCCGTCGCAGAATGCGCCCGTTTTGAGAGACTATCTCCGTTTAGGCTTCAGCATTGGCGTTTCGCCGGAGATTCCACGCACCCACCGAACGAAAATGCCGGCCTCAGACCGCGCTGAAATTCACGTAAGATCGTTGGGTGGGTCGCGCTGGAATCAAATTTGAGAAGGCGTGGAGACTATAACGTAGCGCTCGTCAAGACGCAGGCCTTGGCGAGCGCTACTACCCCACCAAGAGACTTATAGGTCCTGCAACAGCTTTGTGATGCTGAAGAAGCCGGTGAGTGTTGTGCCTGTGTTCAAGAACCCCGAACTTGCGCCGCTGAGGAAGTCACCTGGACTAATCGGTACCCCGTTGTTGAAGAAGCCCGAGGTGAAGCCGCTGATGACGCCTCCGCTGACGGAGTTTCCGATACCAGAGACATGGAGGCCGGCAAGTGATCCGCTGGCCGAGTTATTAAATCCGGAGACGTTGTTGCCGGTGTTGTTGAAGCCCGATTTGGTCAGTCCGGTGTCGGTAGTCGAGCCGACGGTGGTGTTCACATCGCCCGAATTCCAGAAACCTGTGTTGACATCGCCTGAGTTACCGAAGCCGGTATTGGTGGCGCCGGAGTTCCAGAACCCGGTGTTCCCGCCCGCAACGCCCAATGGGCCGCCGCCCGAATTTCCGAAGCCGGTGTTGACGTCACCCGAGTTAGTAAAGCCGGTGTTGAGCGTGCCCGAGTTTCCAGCACCGAAGTTCGCCAGACCCGAATTTCCGATACCGAGGTTTCCGAACCCACTGTTAGCGATGCCGATGCTTTGCAGTTCGCCAAGTTCAGCCGGAACCGGGTTGACGCCGGAGCTGAATAAGCCGACGTTGCCGTCGCCTGAGTTGAAGAACCCGATGTTGTTCGTACCGGAGTTGAACAACCCGATGTTGCCGGAGCCGGCGTTCAGGCCGGTGAACTGAAACTGGCCGGTCGCGGTGTTGTAGGCGGCGCCCCCGACACCGACCAGGTTGTTGCCTTGAAGGCCGAAACCGATGTTGTTGTTACCGTTGTTGCCGCCGCCGATGTTCCCGTTGCCGGTGTTCCCCAGGCCGAAGTTGTTGTTGCCGGTGTTGCCCAGGCCGATGTTGTTACCGGTAGTGGCACTGCCGCCGGTATTCCCGAGGCCGATGTTTCCGGCGCCGATGTTTCCGGAGCCGAAGTTTCCGTTGCCCGTGTTGCCGCTGCCGATGTTGGAGTTGCCGGCGTTTCCACCGCCGAAGTTGCCGTCGCCCGTGTTGCCGC
>NZ_JCALCX010000092.1:0-1585 GCF_059812565.1 Mycobacterium sp. NGS49
TAGTCACCGACGAGAAGGAGTCCGCTGCCGAACCCAGTTCCTCGGACAGCCCCGACCACGCCACCGACGCGTCGAGCATGGGCGCGGACCCAGCGCCGAGGTACATGCGCAGCGAGTTGACTTCCGGCGGCAGTGCCGCGAAATTCACCACATTCATCTCCAATACCGCTCGTCACACCAGCAGATGCCACGGACAATACGATGAAATGTGGACTCAGGTCGGCGATTTGAGCGAAATATCGACTTCGACCGTTCGCTGGCGGCAGCAAAATGCTCGCCATGGCGTCGGCCCCGGCGAGCATTTGCGACCGCTTAGAACGGCTAGGAAAGGTTTTTCAGCAACTGAGTGAGGCTGAAGAAGCCAGCCGCACCGGTGCCCGAGTTGAACAGACCCGAGACGGAGCCACTGATGGCGCCGCTGACCGGGAATATCGGCGGAAGCGCTCCTGTGACACCGGTGTTGAAGAAGCCGGAGATATTGCCGTTGAATATTGAGCCGCCGCCGGCCTTATTGAAGAATCCCGATGTGCTACCCCCACCAAACGCCCCAGCGCTGATTTCGTTGTTGAAGCCCGACACATTGGTGCCTGAGTTGCCGAAGCCCGAGGTGGTTCCACCGGTGTTGGTGGTGGCCCCAAAGCCGGTGTTGGTATTACCTGAGTTCCAGAAACCCGTATTGACGTCGCCAGAGTTGCCATCGAAGGTGTTGAAATTGCCCGAGTTGTCCAGGCCGGTGTTAGAGCTGCCAGCATTTCCGAAGCCTGTGTTGAAGCTGCCCGAGTTTCCGAATCCAGTATTCAAGCCGCCCAAAGCTGTCCCAGTGTTACCGATACCGAAGTTCCCTGCGCTGGCGTTGCCGATGCCGATATTGCCGAACCCGGAATTCCCGATGCCGATGCCTTGGAGCTTGCCCAGGTCAGCCGGAACCAAGTTGGCGCCGGAGCTGAAGATGCCGACATTGCCGTCGCCTGAGTTGAAGAACCCGATGTTGCCGTTGCCGGAGTTGAACAACCCGATGTTGCCGGAGCCGGCGTTCAGGCCGGTGAACTGAAACTGGCCGGTCGCGGTGTTGTAGGCGGCGCCCCCGACACCGACGAGGTTGTTGCCTTGGAGGCCGAAACCGATGTTGTTGTTACCGGTGTTGCCGCCGCCGATGTTCCCGTTGCCGGTGTTCCCCAGGCCGAAGTTGTTGCTGCCGCTGTTGCCCAGGCCCACGTTCCCCGGCGCAGTTGTGGTGCCGCCGGCATTTCCGAGGCCGAAGTTCCCGACGCCTCTATTACCGAAGCCAGTATTGCCGTTGCCCGTGTTGCCGCTGCCGATGTTTGAGTTGCCGAGGTTGCCGCCGCCGAGGTTGCCGTCGCCGGTGTTGCCGTTGCCGAGGTTGTTGTTGCCGGTGTTGCCGTTGCCGAAGTTCAGGCCACCGTCTTTGTTGCCGATGCCGAAGTTGGGGTCACCCGGTGCGGCGGGAGCGGCGCCGGTGACGCCGCTGAGTAGCTGGCCGATGCCGGGCAGGCCCTTGAGGGTCTGCTGCCAGGAGGACAACTGCGCGGCTATTGCTGAGGCTCCACCGTGGTAGCCGACCATG
>NZ_JCALCX010000093.1:0-1365 GCF_059812565.1 Mycobacterium sp. NGS49
ATTCAAACGTCCCTCAGCATCTGCGTCAGCGGAAGAAGCCCGACTGGCCGTTACCCGAATTGAAACCACCGGAGTTGTCGTCGCCCGAATTCAAAACACCGGAGCTGGTGTTACCGGTATTGGACCAGCCGGCCAGGCTGTTGCCGGAGTTGGCGATGCCGGCATTGTTGGTGCCGATATTGCCGAACCCGGAGTTGAAGCCGGGGATCAACGTGGGCCCTGCGTTCGAGAAGCCGGAGTTGCCGATGCCGGTGTTGAAGAAGCCGGAGTTCGACCCGCCGTTGGGACCGTTGTTGCCCCAGCCCGAGTTGTTGGTTCCGACGTTGCCGAATCCCGAGTTCTGGAACGGCTGGTCGAACGGACTCAGGAATCCCGTGTTATAGCTTCCGCCATTGAGTCCGCCGGTGTTGACATCTCCCCCGTTGAAGAAACCGGTGTTGATATTGCCACCGTTGAGCAACCCGGTGTTCGAGTCACCGGCGTTCACGAATCCGGTGTTTCCGGCGCCTGAGTTGCCGAAGCCGGTGTTCTCGGTTCCGACGTTGAAGCTGCCCGCGTTGAAGTTTCCGCCGTTGAACGAGCCGAAGTTGCCGTTGCCGGCGCTTCCGATGCCGGTATTGGAACTTCCGGAATGCCAGAAGCCAGTGTTGGAGCTGCCGGAGTTGCCGAACCCGGTGTTGCCGTTGCCCGAGTTGAAGAAGCCGACGTTGTTATCGCCGGAGTTGAAGAAGCCGACGTTGTTATCGCCGGAGTTGAACAGGCCGATGTTCCCGGTGCCCGCGTTGAGGGAGCCGATGCCGCGCTGACCGTCGCCGGTCAGCCCGATGCCGATGTTGTTACTGCCCTTGTTGCCGAACCCGATATTCCCGGCACCGAGGTTTCCGAAGCCGAAGTTGCTGCCGCCCAGGTTCCCACTGCCGAAGTTGAAGTCGCCGACGTTGCCGCTGCCGAATGACACGTCGCCCTGGTTGCCGCCGCCGAAGTTGATGGTGCCGAAGTTGCCGCTGCCCAAGTTGAGGCTGCCGATGTTGCCGCTGCCCAGGTTGCCGCTGCCGAAGTTTCCGCTGCCGAAGTTGAAGTCGCCGGCGTTGCCCATGCCGGTGTTGCTGGTCCCGATGTTGCCGCTACCCCAGTTTTCGCTCCCGTAGTTGCCGCTGCCGAGGTTCCAGTTGCCGAAGTTTCCGCTACCGAAGTTGAGGTTGCCGACGTTGCCGCTGCCGATGTTGAAGGTGCCGATGTTGCCCAGACCCAGATTGAAAACCAGGTCGGCAATTCCCTGCGTGGCCGCTGTCGGTGCGGTCGCCAGTCCCGCCCCTGAACCGGTGAGCCAACCGGCCGCCGGCGGCCCGGACAACCCGGCCAACA
>NZ_JCALCX010000094.1:0-1353 GCF_059812565.1 Mycobacterium sp. NGS49
GGCGTTGACGGGGACGGTGCCTCCGGCGGTGGTGGAGGCCAACCGGGTGTCGTTGTTGACGTTGATCGCGACGAACTTCTTGGGGTTGAACACTCCGGCGATCGCGGCCAATGAGTTCGATTACGTGGAGATGTGGGCCCAGGATGTGGCCGCGATGGTGGGCTATTACGGCGGTGCGACGGCGGTCGCCGAGAGCCTGACGCCCTTCGCCATTCCACCACTTGACCTTGCCGGAATGGCCGCGAACATCGGTGCTCAGTTCACCGGGCTGGCGACCACGGCCTCCGCGGCGGTGAGCCCGTTCGTGGAGGGCACACTGGCGACGGTGCCGGGTCTGGTCACCGGTGTGCAGTCGGCGGCGGCTGCGCTGCCCTTGCAGTCGGCACTGTCGTTCGTCCAGGCGGGCGCGATGCCGGCCAGCATGCTGATCGGCCCGCTGATGCAAGCCGGGCAGTCCGCCACCAGCACCGCCGGGCTGGCCGGTGCGACGGCTGCCGCCGAGTTGGCAAACGCGCCCAAGTTCGTCGGTGACCTGGCGCCCGGAGCCAAGGCCCTGGGCGGCGCCGGACTCGGTGCTGGAATGGCGGGCGAACTGGGTAAGGCGCACCTCGTGGGTGCGATGTCGGTTCCGCCCTCCTGGCAGGGCTCGGTGCCCAAGGCCATGGCCACTTCTGCCATGTCCGGCTTCGGCGCGATGCCGAACCCGGCGGCGCTGGCTCAGGCAGCGGGAGGTTCCGGCATGGGGATGATGCCGATGCCGATGCCGATGGGCGCCGGGGCCGGAGCGGGCATGCCGGGCGGCATGATGGGCCGCGGCGGTGCGAGCCCGCACGTGGTGCAGAACCGGCCGAGCGTGGTCCCCCGGACCGGCGTCGGGTAAGAATTCGATTAACGGAGAGTGGCTTCTGATCGGTGAATTTCTTGGCGGAAAGGGTAATCACGTGCCCTGCCGGGTTCATCGCCCAGTTGGGCGGGCGGCACATGGCGCCGGCCGACAGCGCAGTCGGCTCGAGCTGGTCTTGATCATCGACGCAGTGAGGAGGACGGCGTTCGGCTAAGGGGCTGATCACGAACGCCGTTGGCGCGCGCAGGCCGCGCGTTTGGCGCTCAAGGCCAGTCGGAAAGCAAATATACTGACCGGGTAACCAAGTCGATTTCGAGCGCGAATAATGATGTAGGCAGTTTGGCCAAAGCGCAGACTGCAGCGGTGGTTTGTTTTACAATCCGATTGGCAGGCTCGCAGGTCGGGTAGCAGTGATAGATGTTGGCGCCGTTGACGCGGCTGGCTGAGTTGGGGATGCGATGATTTTGGACTTTGCGTGGTTGCCGCCGGAGATCAACTCGGCGCGGATT
>NZ_JCALCX010000095.1:0-1340 GCF_059812565.1 Mycobacterium sp. NGS49
GGGTTGTGGGAGGTGGTGTTTGGGGGTCGGGATGTGATTTCGCAGTTCCCGGGTGATCGGGGTTGGGATGTGGAGGGTCTTTTTGATCCTGATCCTGATCGGGTGGGGGCGTCGTATACGCGGATGGGGGGGTTTATTGAGGGTGCTGCGGATTTCGATGCGGGGTTCTTCGGGATTTCTCCGCGTGAGGCGTTGGCGATGGATCCTCAGCAGCGGTTGTTGTTGGAGACGGCGTGGGAGACCTTTGAGTCGGCCGGGATCGATCCGCGTTCGGTGCGCGGCAGTGACACCGGGGTGTTTGCCGGGGCGATGTTGTCTCACTACGGGGAGGCCGGCGGGACTGGTGCTGCCGAGGTGGAGGGGTATCTGCTCACCGGCACGGCGGCCAGTGTGGTGTCGGGTCGGGTGGCGTATGTGTTCGGGTTGGGGGGGCCGGCGGTGACGGTGGATACGGCGTGTTCGTCGTCGTTGGTGGCGTTGCATCAGGCGTGTCAGGCGTTGCGGGCTGGGGAGTGTTCGTCGGCGTTGGCCGGTGGGGTGACGGTGATGGCCACGCCGAGGACTTTTGTGGGGTTTTCCCGGCAGCGGGGGTTGTCGGTGGATGGGCGGTGTAAGTCGTTTGCTGCGGGGGCGGATGGGACGGGTTTTGCTGAGGGTGTGGGGTTGGTGTTGTTGGAGCGGTTGTCGGATGCGCGTCGTCGTGGGCATGAGGTGTTGGCGGTGATTCGGGGTAGTGCGGTGAATCAGGATGGTGCCTCGAATGGGTTGTCGGCGCCCAATGGGCCTGCTCAGGAGCGGGTGATTCGTTCGGCGTTGGCCAGTGCGGGTTTGAGTGCTGGGGATGTGGATGTGGTGGAGGCCCATGGGACGGGCACGGTGTTGGGGGATCCGATTGAGGCCCAAGCGATTTTGGCGACCTATGGGCAGGATCGGCCGGTGGATCGGCCGCTGTGGTTGGGATCGGTGAAGTCCAATATCGGGCATACCCAGGCGGCTGCGGGGGTGGCCGGGGTGATCAAGATGGTGCAGGCGATGCGTCATGGGGTGTTGCCGGCGACGTTGCATGTGGATCAGCCCTCGCCGCATGTGGATTGGTCGGCGGGTGCGGTGTCGTTGTTGACTGAGCCCCAGCCATGGGAGCCCGGTGAGCGGGTGCGTCGGGCAGGGGTGTCCTCGTTTGGTATTTCGGGCACGAATGCGCATGTGATTGTGGAACAGGCCCCGGTGATTGAGGACGGCGCCGAGCAGGACGGGAATGGGGACGGGGATGGGGATCCCGGGGTGCCTTCGACGGTGGTGCCGTGGGTGATATCAGCGAATACCGTTGCCGCGCTGGGCGC
>NZ_JCALCX010000096.1:0-1267 GCF_059812565.1 Mycobacterium sp. NGS49
GGTGGATTCATACGGTCAAGGCAATGTCCGTTCATTTGGAGGTTGTCATGCCGAGTGGTTATCCGCATTCTCGATCAACACGGCGGGAGTTGTTCGACAGGGTGTGCCAGGGAGCTCCGTTGATTGCGACTGCTCGGGAGATGGGCGTGTCGACGACCGCGGCGTGGAAGTGGTGGCGTGACGCTGGAGCCATGAAGCTTAAGCGCAGGTCCAAACTAGGTCTGGCCGACCCCGGCGATCTGAATAGGCCCGGTGGTCGGGGTCGCCGGCTGAGTTTTGATGAACGTGTGGACATCATGCGGGGTGTTGACCGCGGCGATAGCCAGGTCGAGATTGCACGGCGACTTGACCGCCATCCGTCGGTGATCTGCCGTGAAATCGCACGCAACAGCGGCCCCGACGGGGACTACCACGCCCGTATGGCACACGCCCGTGCAGCCCGGAAAGCCAGACGCCCCAAAGCTTTCAAGCTCAAAGACAATCCGTTGTGCGCAACCATCGAAGCGTGGATGGATGACGGATGGAGCCCCAAGCTGATCGCACAGATGTTGGCCAGGTTTCACCCCGATGACAGGCTGGCTCGAGTGAGCCACGAAACCATCTACAAGTGCCTTTACGTGCAGACCCGCGGCAGCTTGCGCGCAGATCTGCACAAGTGCTTGTCCACCCGGCGAAGTACCCGCAAGAAACGTGGCGGCCCGGTCAGCCGCGGCATCTACACCGGCGCAGAATTCACCATCAGTCAGCGCCCCGCAGAGGTCGCCGACCGCGCCGTTCCCGGGCACTGGGAAGGTGATCTGATCATCGGAGCCGCCAACAGCGCCATCGGCACCCTGGTCGAACGCAGTACCCGATTCACCATCTTGCTGCCCCTACCCGCCGGTCATGCCTCCGAAGCCGTCGCCGCCGCCATGATCGAAGCGATGCGCGAATTGCCCGATCACCTGCGACGCAGCATCACCTGGGACCGCGGCAGCGAAATGGCCCAATGGCAGAACATCCATCTTGCACTCAAGGCCCCCGTCTACTTCTGCGACCCACACTCGCCCTGGCAACGTGGCACCAACGAGAACACCAACCGGCTGCTGCGATTCTGGTTCGAAAAGGGCAGCGACCTCAGCGGTCACACCACAGCCGATCTCAAGCGAATCCAAGACACCCTCAATCGCCGACCCCGACCCACCCTGGACTTCGACACCCCCGCCCAGCGCCTTCAAGCTCTCATCAACCAAGCGGCCTAGCATTGCACTGACCACTTGACTTTAGG
>NZ_JCALCX010000097.1:0-1216 GCF_059812565.1 Mycobacterium sp. NGS49
CCGCGTGTCGCGTCGGGTGTTTCATACTCGGCACCATTGCCCGCCGCGGCTCGAATCCGTTGCCAAGAAAAGGTCGCTCCGCCCGCTTGCCGATATTGCCGGTGGACCACTGCACCGCGTGCCCCAAAATAAACCGTTGACAGCCTGACTCGATGAGAGTCTGTTGCGCAGCAATGGGATTGAGGTGGGCGAGCCCGGGCTGCGGCTGCCGCACCTGGCCAATAACATGACCGTCTACGAATCGGTGCCGGTGCGATTGAGCTAAAGCGGCTCGATGTCCATCCAGTGGTCGACGTCGAATCGGTCGGCGACGGCGCGCAGTGTCGCACCCCCGTGGCCCGGATAGTGCGCGGGCACCACGGTCGCCCCGGCCGCGACGGCTTCGGAAAATATCCGGTGCCGGGTCATGGCGGCTGCGCCCGGGTCAATGTCGAAGGCGCAGGCGTCGTCGGGGCGACGCACCTGTATCGGGCTGTGGGTGAGATCGCCGACGAATACCGCCCGCCGGCCCGCGTCCAGCCACAGCACCGAGGAGCCGGGAGTATGCCCGGGCGCGGGCCGTAACCGCAACGATGAGCTGATCCGGTAATCATCCGACCATCGGACGACCTGCTCCTCGACGGGCAGGACACTGTCTTCGAATACCAGCCGGTCACCGAGCTGCTGCTGAGCTTCCGCCTCGGTGGTCGGAGTACGTTGTGCCGCAGTCCCATCGGGGTGGAAATGGCGGTAGTCGGGGTCGGGGACCAGGTAGCGGGCGTTGGGAAAAGTCGGCGCCCAAACTGCGTCCCGCAACGTGGTGTTCCATCCCACGTGATCGGAGTGGAGGTGCGTGTTGACCACCACGTCGACGGCGTCCCGGTCGATGCCCGCCGACTGCAGCGCGGCCAGGTATCCGGTGTTCAGATGGTCCAGCGGCGGCGTCTGCGGACGCGTCCGGTCATTGCCGACGCCGGTATCGACGACGACGGTCAGTCCGTCGACATCGATCACCCAGCTCTGGATCGCGATGTGCCACCGGTCGGTGTCGGGGTCGAAAAAGTCCGGTGCCAGCAGGTCTGCGTTGTCCTGCCACCCGTCGGGCGGCGTGTGCGCGAAGGCGCCGGTGGGCAGGTCGAACCGCAGCTCCAACACCCGCGTCACCGTCGCGCGTCCCAACTGAACCGCAGCCATCAGTTCTTCCTCGGCGAGTGTGAATCACGCGACGCGTTCACAG
>NZ_JCALCX010000098.1:0-1182 GCF_059812565.1 Mycobacterium sp. NGS49
ACCGAGGTGGCCGGGCTGTGGCGCAGTGGCGGCGACACGGTGATCAACGTGGGGCTGGCCGATGTGGGCCAGTGGAATGTGGGCAGCGCCAACCTCGGGGACTTCAACCTGGGCAGCGCCAACCTGGGCAGCAGCAACTTCGGGTTCGCCAACCTGGGCAGTTTCAATGTCGGGTTGGGCAATATCGGCTCGGGCAATCTCGGGTTCGGCAACGCCGGGCCGGCGTTGAGTGAGGCGCTGCGCAACATCGGGTTCGGTAACACCGGTGACGGCAACCTGGGGATCGGCAACACCGGTGACGGCAATATCGGCTTCGGTAACACCGGTAACGGCAACATCGGGATCGGGCTCTCCGGTGACAACCAGGTCGGGTTCGGGCCGCTGAACTTCGGGGCCGACAACACCGGGTTGTTCAACGCCGGCATCGCCAACCTGGGGCTGGCCAATGCCGGCAACTTCAACCAGGGCATCGCCAACACCGGCAACAACAACATCGGGTTGTTCAACACCGGGGACAACAACGTCGGGATCGGGCTGACCGGCAACGGTCAAAGCGGGTTCGGGTCGCTGATGTCGGGGGCGGGCAACACCGGGTTCTTCAACTCCGGGACGGGCAACGTCGGGTTGTTCAACTCCGGGACGGGCAACCTCGGGCTGTTCAACTCCGGCACCGGCAACATCGGTATCGGCAACATGGGCATCGGCGGGCTGGGTATCGGGCTGTCCGGGGACAACCAGATCGGCCTCGGGGGCACCAACTCGGGCAGCTTCAACGTCGGGCTGTTCAACTCCGGCACCGGCAACGTCGGCTTCGGCAACTCCGGCACCGGCAACTGGGGCATCGGCAACACCGGCACCAACAACACCGGCATCGGCAACGCCGGTGGCTTCAACACCGGCCTGTTCAACACCGGTGACTTCAACACCGGCCTGGCCAACCCCGGCGACTACAACACCGGCCTGTTCAACACCGGCAACTTCAACACCGGCCTGTCCAACACCGGCAACTACAACACCGGCTACGCCAACCCCGGCGACTACAACACCGGCCTGGCCAACGCCGGCGCCTACAACACCGGCGGCTTCATCACCGGCACCGCCAACAACGGCTTCTTCTGGCGCGACAACATGCAAGGCCTGCTGTCAGCCAACTACACCATCGTCGTCGAACGAGCCAACGCC
>NZ_JCALCX010000099.1:0-1133 GCF_059812565.1 Mycobacterium sp. NGS49
CTAGTGTTGTGAGTCGTTAATTCGTTTGCAGTAATTGCCGATGGATTCGAGGATTTGGTCGGCGGTTTTGGTCCAGACGTAGGGCCGCGGGTTGTTGTTCCAGGTGTGAATCCAGGCGCGGATGTCGGCATTGAGCTGGCGTACCGAGGTGTGAGTTCCGCGGCGTAGCTTCTTGGTGGTGAGCTCGGCGAACCAGCGTTCGACGAGATTGAGCCACGACGAGCTGGTCGGGGTGAAGTGCAGGACGAAGCGGGGATGGTTTGTCAGCCAACGCTTTACTGTTGGTGTCTTGTGGGTGGAGGCGTTGTCGAGCACGACGTGACAGTCCAGCTCGGCGGGCACGGCGGCGTCGATCTTCTTGAGGAACGCCAGGAACTCCTGGGCGCGGTGGCGGGAATGCAGTGACCCGATGACCTGGCCGGTGGTCAGGTCCAGCGCGGCATACAGGCTCGAGGTGCCGTGGCGCACGTAGTCGTGGCTGGCCCGCGCCGGGGTACCGGGCAGCATCGGGAATACCGGTTGGGTGCGGTTGAGGGCCTGGATCTGGGTCTTTTCATCCACGCACAGCACGACGGCCCGCTCGGGTGGATTGAGGTAAAGGCCGACGACGTCGCGGACCTTCTCTACGAACAGCGGATCCTTGGACAACTTCCACGAATCCTGTTTGTGTGGCGCCAATCCGAACGCCCGCCAGACGCGGGAGACCATCGACTGGCTCAACCCCAGATGATCAGCCATCGACCGCGTCGACCAATGGGTGGCATCCGGCGGCGACGTCTCCAATGTCGCGGTGATCAGATCCTTGATCTTCTCGTCGCCGACCACCCGCGGCCGGCCCGGACGAGGCTCATCAAGCAGACCGTCGAGGCGGTCCACCACGAACCGATTGCGCCACTTCGTCACCACCGACCGGGCGACCTTCAAGTCCGCAGCTATCCGGGTATTACTCGAATCACCCTCGCAGGCAAGGATGATTCGCGAACGCATCGCCAACGCCTGGGCACTCTTGGGCCTGCGTGCCCACGACTGCAATTGCTTACGCTCATCATCGGTCAACACCACGGGCACAGGAATCGGGCTCGGCACACCCTATTCTAACTTCTGACCGCGAATTAACGACTCACGACACTAGT